>CALMKR010000030.1 GCA_937867625.1 uncultured bacterium
AGTGACAACAGTCTGTGGCGACACCGGCAGTATAGGGACGAAAGGAAGAGCATTTATTAATCGTTATATATTATAGTTATGAATAGTTTATTTAGTTCTGCGCTCAATCGTACTTTAGCAACACTGGTACTCCTTGGAGTGGTGGTAGCGCTTGGTAGTTATGCGTACGTGACGCTCAAAAATGCTGGTGGCTGGGTCGGTCCAACAACCATTAATGTCGTTGGTAATGGTGAGGTCACTGCAGTACCTGATATCGCCACCTTCTCATTTTCAGTGAAGGCAGAAGGCGCCGATGCAACAGCAGCTCAGGCCAAGTCAGCGGAAGCCATGAAGGCCGTAAATGATTACCTCAAGGGCGAGGGAGTTGAAGAAAAAGATATCAAGACCACCAATTACAATTTGATGCCAAAGTACACCTACGAAGAACGTCCATGTGCGATGGGTATGTGGTGCCCTCCAGGGGAACAGAAGCAAGATGGTTTTGAGGTTTATCAGACTGTCACCGTGAAGGTACGCGATACCGCGAAGGCGGGCAACCTCCTTACCGGAGTTGGGAGTAAGGGCGCTACTGATATCAGTGGTCTGGGCTTCACGCTTGATGATGACGAGAAGTATAAGGCTGATGCTCGAGCGCTCGCTATTGCTGATGCTAAGGCACAAGCCGAAGCACTTGCAGAACAGCTTGGCGTTCGTCTCGTTGAAATGACTGGCTACTACGAAGAGTCACCAATGAATCCAATGCCATACTACGGTATGGGTGGTGACATGGCGATGTCTGCGAAGGCAGAAATGGCACCTGCGGCCGATGTGCCAGCTGGTGAAAATATCATCACCAGTCGCGTCAATTTGACCTACACGATCAAATAAAAATGAGCCAACGAGGCCGTAAGGTCGACTATGGCGAATTTTCGCAAGTGAGGACTATTCCTAATGTCCTCATCTGCGCACTACCACCGTGTTTCTTGTATTATTAAATACAAAACAAAAGACCCCCAAGGGGTCTTTTGTGGTATCTGTTGACACCCCTTTAGATGAGGAGTATAGTAGTCATACATCGCCCCCGAGGCGTTTTTATTTTGACCAAAGAAGCTTAATTAAATTATAAACATATGGAACGATTTTCTCGCTACATTCGCGCCGTAATTGCAGAAATGAAGCATGTGAAGTGGACGAGTCGCCGTCAGGCGGCTGTGTACACAGCTCTTGTGCTTGGCATTTCAGCGGTTGTGATGATTTTTGTATCATTGGCAGACTTTGTCTTTACCTCAGGTATCGACTTTGTGGTTAACCGCTTCTAATAGGTATGGCTAAACAACATTCAACCGGTGAGCGCCGTTGGTATGCTATTCATACCTATTCAGGCTACGAAAACGCCGTAGCGCGTAACCTCCGTCAGCGTATTGATTCGCTCAACATGCAGGAGAAGATTTTTGATGTGGTTGTCCCATCAGAAAAGAAGATTCGGGTCAAAGGTGGCAAGCGCGTCACTGAAGAAGAGAACCTCTTCCCAGGGTATGTGTTGGTGGAAATGATCGTAGACGACGAATCATGGTACGTCGTGCGCAACACGCCTCGGGTTACTGGTTTTGTAGGTTCAGGAACTCAGCCAGTCCCACTCTCAGAGGCTGAATATCGCGCGCTCGTGCGTCAAATGTCTGATGATACGCCAACCCACAAGGTTGATCTCTCAGCCGGTGACATGGTCATTATTGCCGACGGTCCATTTAAGGATCTTGAAGGTAAGGTAGGGGAGGTAGACGAGAAGTCAGGTAAGGTGAAGGTATTGGTGGCGATGTTTGGGCGGGAGACTCCCGTGGAACTGGACTTCCTCCAAATCAAGAAGGTGTAATATCACCCCATCTACTTTGTTAGACTGCGAAAAAAGACGCTCGCTGGGTAAACCACCCCACTCGCGTCTTTTTTCTTGTCTGCCTCGTATCTGGGGCAATCTTACACCTTCTTATGATTCCAGGGGTCCTGATATGGTTGCAAAATAGCGGTTTTCTTGTATACTGCGAGGGCTTCTAAAAGCTAGTCGTTCGTGGCTATGGAAAACACGGCGGGTAGCGCACACGTTAATTATTTCAAAAGAAA
>CALMKR010000031.1 GCA_937867625.1 uncultured bacterium
TTATTAACCACCGTCATTGCGAGGAAGTGAGGACACGAGCTGACGAAGCAATCCAGTCAGACACCAAAACAGTCTGGATTGCCACGTCAGTCGTCGCCAGCTCCTCCTTCCTCGCAAAGACGGAAGTACGTAACTTTGAATTATTATGTGTAGCACTCTCAATCAATCTCTAGAGCACAAGCGTCACACTCTGGCACATGTGATGGCCAAAGCTATCATTGACCAATACCCCCACGCCAAGCTCACCCTTGGTCCCGCTATCGACACTGGCTTCTATTACGACGTCGATTTTAGTGGTGGCGAAGCCCTTGGCGACGATGGTCTCAAGGACATTCAGAAGGCAATGAAGAAGCTCCTCAACACCTGGACGACCTGGAGCCATCGCGAAGTCTCAGTCGAGGAAGCACGAGAAGTATTTGTCGGAAATCAGTTCAAGCTCGAACTCATTGAAGAAATTGCTGCCCGTGGTGAGACTATCACCCTCTACACCTGCGGGACCAATAAGAGCGAGTTCACCGACCTCTGCCGGGGTGGCCACTGTGAAAATCCCTCAGCTGAGATTGATGCCGATAGTTTTAAGCTCGACAAAGTTGCTGGTGCCTACTGGCGTGGCGACGAAAAGAATCCGATGTTGACCCGTGTCTATGTTCTTGCTTTTGATACCGCAACTGAACTCGATGCCTACCTCACCCAGCTTGAAGAAGCCAAGAAGCGCGACCACCGCAAGCTTGGTAAAGAAATGGGACTCTTTTCATTTTCTGACCTCGTCGGTGCTGGACTCCCGCTTTGGTCTCCAAAAGGTACTGCCCTTCGTCAACGGGTTGATGCTTTTGTACAGGAACTCCGGGACGCTCGAGGCTATGAGCATGTGACCATTCCTCATATTGCAAAGAAGTCGCTCTACGAAACCTCTGGTCACTGGAACAAGTACAGTGAAGACCTCTTTAAGGTAATGGCCAAAGAAGGTGACGACCATGAGATGTATGTATTGAAGCCTATGAACTGTCCGCACCACACGCAGATTTATGATGCAGTGCCCCGCTCTTATCGTGACCTCCCCCAGCGCTACGCCGAAACCACTATGGTGTACCGTGCTGAGCAATCAGGTGAACTTACCGGTCTCACCCGCGTCCTCTCCATCACGCAGGATGATGCCCACGTGTTTTGTCGGGAGTCACAACTCCGTGATGAGATTGAAAAAATCTGGGACATCATCAACGAGTTCTACGGTGCATTTAATTTCAAACTCCGTGTCCGCCTCTCCTTCCACGATCCGGCAAACAAAGAGAAATACCTCGGCGATAGTGCGGTCTGGGAAGAAACCGAGAGTCTCATGAAGCAAATTGCCACTGACCGTGATGCTGATTATTTCGAAGGTGTTGGCGAAGCCGCCTTTTATGCGCCGAAGCTCGACTTCATGGCCAAAGATTCTATTGGTCGTACGCACCAAGTGGCAACCATCCAGCTCGACCGCCTTATGCCAATCCGTTTTGGTCTTACCTGTACTAATGAAAAGGGTGAGAAGGAACCAATTGTGATGATTCACGCCGCTATTGCTGGATCGCTCGAACGGTTCCTCGCTGTTCTTATTGAACACCTCGGCGGTAACTTTCCCCTCTGGCTCGCACCGGAACAAGTGCGTATCATCCCGGTTAATGACGTCCACACCGACTACGGTCATGACGTCCTCGAAGCTCTCAAGGCAGTTGGCCTCCGTGTTACCCTCGATGGAGACAACGAATCTATGGGCAAGAAGATTCGCCAGGCGAAGACCGACCGACTCCCCTACTTCATCGTGCTTGGTGACCAAGAAATGAATAGTCGCACGGTTACTCTTGAAAAACGTGACGGCACCAAGGAGGTACTCACCATTGCCGACCTCGTGAATCAGCTCACGAACGAACGCGATACCCGCGCCCTCTAGACTATCAAGTCTCGTCAACGACCCTACATAGTTAATCAAACAAAACACCCCCGCCTTTGGCGGGGGTGTTTTGTTTTTACGCTTCCTTTGATTTAGGTGATGCTTACGCAGTGACTCCACGAGGAGTGAAGACTGAGACGGCCGGAGCCATCGCAGCCATCACACTCTTCATACGGTCGATGTTGAGGACAACCCAACCATCTTCTGCTGGATATGAAGCCTTGGCCTTGGCGAGTACAGCGGTCAATGTTTCAGTACGAATTTCTTCACTCGTTGCACCAATAAAGTGACGCATGGCTTCGCTCGAGATAAGGACACGCTCTGCATGAGCAGCATCTTCTACTTTCTCAGCCACTGCTTCGTAAGCAGCATCAGTAGTAGCTGTTGCAGCAGCGTAACCAACAACTGGTGTAGCTGCCACTTCTGCTACAGGAGCTACGAAACGTGGTGTTGAGATAGTACTTTCTGCAGCTACAGGAGCAACTGGTGCAACCGGAGCTGGTGTGGCCATGGCCAAGTGACCTGCCCCACCGTTCTTGCGTACGACGAGTACGTAAGCGAGATAGAGAGCCCAGAGGAGCAAGAGTCCGTAGAAGAGCATCGTGAGGAATGGTCCAGCTTCAAAACCTGTGTATGGCACCTGAGTCAGGGCAATACCGGTTACTACTGGCTTCTGATCACGGTCGGTGATAACGGTTACACCATCTTTTACATCCACTGACACCTTACAGGTTCGGTCCTTTGAACCACGTTCAGCAAGGAGGGTGTAGGTAGTATCCTTTTCTGGACGAAGGGTGATTTCACCATCGTAGAGATCCTTCTT
>CALMKR010000032.1 GCA_937867625.1 uncultured bacterium
TCAGCGTATGTGCGTTTATCTGGCATACTTTGATAAGTATACCATGTGGGACGCGTTCACAGGGAGCTGCTCTACCGTTGAGCTATCGCGGAAGATAGCTGCTCGTTTCCATCGCTGGTAAACGAGTGCATCTATTGTACAGAAATTTCTATAATATTCAACCCGCGGTTATTTGGGTATTGGGGAGGCTTTTTGGGAGCTCGTTTTGATATAATTTTGGTATGCTTAACTTGTACTATAAGCCAGCGTGTCCATACTCACAGCGGGTATTAAAAGCGAATGAAGGTATCAAAGCGCCATTACTCCTCCTTGATGTTCGGGCGGACGATACCGCCATGGATGCCCTGATTAAAAAAGGCGGTAAGGCCCAGGTGCCGTATCTCGAGGATACCGAGCGGGGAGTCGCCATGTATGAATCTATCGATATTATCGATCACTTGGCTAAGCACTATGGTAATGGCCAGGCACCAGCGACGGCTGATCCAGGCAATGTTTGCCCAATAGACTAAATTGTACCCATTTTACAGGGTAGGAGTATCGAGACTCCTTCTGCTCTTGTATACTAAAGGGAGAGGGGAGCAGTGACTGCTACAGCTACCTCCAGGGAGGACGTTTATCAGGAATAACCACAGAGCAATCTATGACATTTCCAACCATAACGTTTACTCATAAAAATGTGTCACCAGACCCGACCTTGCAGACCTTGGTGAGCAATAAACTGAAATCACTGGAGAAATACCTCGAGGGTGCCCGTAGTGTCCGGTGTGAGGTTGAAATCGAACGAACCACTGCCCATAATCATGGACCGGTATGCCGAATAGAAGCAAACCTTTGGCGAGGCGACCGACTGGCTCGGGCGGAAGCGACAGAAGAAACATTTGAAAAAGCAATTGATGAAGTACGACACAATCTTGAACACGAACTTGAACGAGCGCACGATAAGCGCGTCAGTATGTTCCGCAAAGGTGCGCGTCGGATAAAAGATATGATGCGGTGGGGGAAATAGCTGTACGAAAATAACCCTCCGCATAAACACTAACTATGAAACCAACATCTATCGAAGGCGGTAGAAGTATTCGGGAAAAGATTGTTATACCTGAATTTTTGGGTGTTCCAGAACAAGATGAAACTTCTCGCGAATATATTGAAGCACTTATTTATGATGTGCGGCGGCTTTTTGAATCAACTGGAGTAGATGAGACATCGATATCAGATGAAACAGTAAATACCTACAGGGATATAATTGTTGACCTCATTACCAAGATGAAGGGAGCGCCGCCATCTTTATATAACTACTATGAGTGGTTGTACGATAAGTTGGTGGAGGTAGTACATCGGCCAGATAAAGTCCCGGACGAAACCTTTGTTGCTCAGGTTTTGGCTATTATGCAGCTGTCCGGCATTACAGATGAGAGATCTTAGTGATTAAGCGACAAATTGCTGCCAACCCATCTCCTTTTTGCCTTCGGGTACAACACGGAGGAGCTCAAGTACGCCTGCCTCAGTGAGGCGGGCGGATTTGATTTTGATACGCTTGCCATTGTGGATGAAGAAGGTCTCAGGCCAGCCGTCAAAGGCGCAAATCTTGCGGTACGTCGCCAGCGCCGCTTCGCCAGTTGGAAGGTGGTCGGGGTCGATAGTAAGTTCAGCCATGTCCTTGGTGATTTTGCCACAGAAGGTGGCAGTGGCGTGGTCTTGCTCTATTGGGGTGACAGTACCAGCCGTGAGCTTTTGCGTCACTTCAACGAGGAGGTCACCAGAGATACGAGCGAGGGTGGTATCGAGTTCGAGTCCAGGGATCGGTTCGGCGAGCGCTACTGCCTGCTGCGCGAGGATAGGTCCATGATCGAGGTCTTTATCCATCTGGATGATTGAGACACCACAGACCGAGAGATCGTGAAGGAGGGTGGAGCGAATTGGGCTCGCACCACGAAACTTCGGCAATAAGGATGGGTGGGCGTTAATTGTGCCGTATGTCGGGAGATTGATGAGCCACTCGGGCATAATCTTGCCATAGGCAAGAACGACAAAAAAATCAAATTGAGTATCAGTTAGTGGGGTGAGGTCCGCACGGTTCTTAAGCGAAGTCGGCTGGAAGACGGGGATACCTCGTGCTTCGGCCCAGACCTTCGCTGGTGGCGGGGTCATGATGTGCTTTCGACCGACAGGTGCGTCCGGGTTACAAACCACGAGCGCAGGTACGTAGCCAAAAGTAGCCATCTCATCGAGAGCGGTGACGGCGATATCAGGAGTGCCAAAAAAGGCGAAGGTTGGTTTTGGTGATTGAGACATAATTTTGACTGGATTGCCGCGTTATTCGTTAATACTCTTTCCCTTACAGGGACTGTCCACTCATTGGATTATGTGTTTCGCACTGCTCACACATAATCTCAATGAGTCTTGCGAATTGGGTCCCTTCCCAATTCTCACTCGCAATGACGATTTAGGTCATTGTTTTCTTTTCTTTCTTCAGTTCGTCTTTGTGCCAGACTTTGGTCGCACGGTCGGTGAAGAGGATACCGTCGAGGTGGTCGTACTCGTGCTGGATGATTTGGGCCAAGAGGTTACCGGCACCACGTTCAAACCAATTACCTTGTTCGTCTTGGGCTTTGAGGGTCACATTGGTTGAGCGCTTCACGAGACCATAGTATTCGGGGATAGAGAGACAGCCTTCGCCCACTTCATGAGTCTTTTTTGAGAACTTCACAATCTGTGGATTGATAGCCACAAATGAAGGGAGGGCGTCGCGGTCTTTACTTTGGTCTTCGATAATAAAGACACGCTTGCCAACCCCAATCTGTGGGGCAGCGATAGCCACGGCCGTGAAGCCATCAACACTGTAGCCATGCAGCGCCTGCCTCATGTCTTTGATGAGCTTCGTGACCGTGCCATTAGAAAACTCCTCCGGAGTGACTTCGACTGCGGTAGTGTGGAGGACGGGGTGGTTTTGGGGGACGAGCTTCGCCATAGAATAGTGACACTATAGCCTAAATATGGTGAAAAATAAATACCCGCTTCCAAAAAGCATTCATCTACTGCGTTGCCCAGCGCAAGCTTTCGTTCAACGTACAATCAGTACGCCTCGCTCAATCTTGCTTGGGCGTCTTGTATCTAAACGCTTTTTGAAACCGGTGACTTGGATATCTTGGCTAAAGTATAAAAAAGTGCCGCGCAACCCAGGGGGATGCGCGGCGAGATGTCATCTTGGCTTGGCCGGAGCCAGTTCGCGAATGGTGACCGAGCAGACATCGCTCATGTCAGCGACCGAGAGCTGGAAGTCCGGGTAGAGCCCGTCATCCAGCTGCTGCGAGACGAAGGTCAGATTGCGGCAACCTTCGCGCCAAGCATTGATTTCGGCGCTCAGGATCTGTCCGTCATCGAAGACGATGACGAGCCGCTCTGAGACCTGGTTGGGAGACCAGCCCTTCAACTGTTCGTAGCGCATCACCGTTCCGTTGCCACCGGTGCTTTCGCGCCGTGTCGCATAGGAGATGATGTCCGCGATGCTAATCGCTCCCTCGCTCAGGTCGGTGTAGTTCCGGCCCAAGTCGACGAAGGCGATAGCACCGATGTTGAACGACTCGGCTTTCATCTCAAAATCTGGAAATGCCAGCTTGTGGATCGGCGGTGGTTCGATCAGCTCAAGCATGAGAGCTTCATACGGAGTCCAGGCCGACTCCACGGCTTCCCATTGGCGCTCGACCGCGGCGTCCGAGACCGTGCCCAGGGCACAGGTCGTGATGATGGGCAGGTCTTGCCCGGGGACGATTTGGTCGTCTTGGTCAAATGGGGAACCGACGTAGAGACGAATCTCTCTGGCAGGGGCGGGAGAGCTGCAGTCGAGTGCGCTGGCAGGGGCTGCGAGTGCACCAATCAATGCGGCGAAAGTGAGAAAGAGCTTCATCGGTTTACTCCTGTAACCGGGTTCATATTTATTAATAATAATAGCACAAAATATACTAAAAGTCAATTTAGAAAGTGGGCTTCACCAGTATAAAAAAGCGCCGCGCAACCCGGGGTGGGTTGCGCGGCACCAAGGCCTTCTGGGGCTGGCTAGTTTGTCACTTCCTCGACCAAAAGAGTGAAAGTCTTGTCGTCCATGCAGACAACCCTCATCGGGTCGCCGTACATGAGACGGACAAGGAGGTCGCCTTCCCGGGCATAGGCATTTTGGGCCTCGGTGCAACCAGGGGCTTCGCCACTTGATTGCATAGCTGACATTTGCATATCGGTGAGGTCATCATGCTCGAAGCAGGCGTCGATGTACCGGTCGTAGGCGACACGGACGCGGTCGTTTTGCTCGGTGATGATAGCGTCCGGGGTAGCAGTTTCTTGTGCGACAGCTGGTTCACATGAGGCCAGAATGGCCAAAAGAACCAAGAGAAGTTTTGATTTCAGCGGTGTCATCGGATTGCTCCCTGTTGGTGACGCGGTTTAGTCTACTGAGATTGCTGAAAATTGCAATAACTAAACTATTCTATCGGGGTTCACGGTAATAGCTACCTGAGGAGGTAGATGTCGCAACATCTCGACTAGATGTGTCGTGTCAGTGGTCTTCTCCGCCCGAATAAGGCAGTGGCGAATAGGCTTCGTCGCGGGTGACTGGGGGTTTGTGTAAAATTGTGGTGCAACAGCGAGCGAGCCGAGGGCGTTTTTGATGAGCTTCTCGGTCTCTTCGATGTGCTCTTGGGCACCTTGCCAGGTAAGGAGGTAGAAGGTTGTATACGGTGGGTAGGCGAGCATTTCGCGCAGGTGAAGCTCGTCATCATGGAAGCGGTCGGTGGCGCCGCGCGCTGCGTACAGAAGGAGGTCGTCACTGTCCGAACGGGTTTGCACAATCACTTCGTGACTACTCTTTTCGCGGAGTGTCAGGAGGAGGCGAAAGAGTGATTCGTCAGCGCGCCAGGTCGGAATAGCCCGAACGGCGTCGAGCGAGACTATGGCTGAGAGATAAAGATGGTTTGGCAAATACGCCATGGCCATGTTGGTGCCAAGGAGGATGGCTCCTTTGTGGCTTTCTATCAGTTTCTTCTGTGCGAGGGCCTTTTTGTGAGTGCCTGCGGTCGTAGCATCCATGATAATGAGTGGCGTGTTTGGGAAAAGTTTCTTAATTTCGTCTTCAATGAATTGAATACCGATCCCACGCTCGCGCAGTCGCCACGAACCGCAGTCCGGGCAGACATCGCTCGCACGGACACGCTTCCCGGAGGTAGCTGAAATGAACCAGCGCTCTTCACCCTTCGTAGGGTGGTGCGTACGCAGGAGTGAGTACGGTGTACCCGAGTCAGGGCAGCGGAAGATATGTCCGCAATCGATACAGGCGACCACTGGCGAAAGTCCGCGTCGTGCCGCATACAGGAAGACATTGTGCCGACCCTCAAGAGCCGTCTCGATACGCTTCTTTAGTTCTGGTGAAAACAAAGCGAAGGGGACTTCGGGCGTTGGCTTATCGTGCTGATGGATAATCGAGAGTGTAGCATCGACGGAGAGTCGTCGCTGCGGCTCGCCGTAGGGAATGTAGCGGTCATTACGGAGATGGTACTCGTCATCGGTGCGAGTAGTGATGTCCCCGAGGATGATGGCACGCTCTGCCACCTTCGCAAGCGCCAAGAGTGCGACGCGGTGATCAAGATACGGCCGAGTGCGTTCGACGTAGTGATTACTCCCGACGTCTTCAATGATGATGGTGGTGAAGTCAGAACGGTCGAGGTACGCAAAATGTGGCGTGGCGATAACCAGCGAAGCCCGGGAGAGATCTGCAAACTGCGTATAAGCCTTTTGTCTGGCGGTCTTCGTTTGTTCGCCGCTGAAGCAGACGACGCGGTCTTCGATACCGTGACGGAGGGTTTCGTACAGGACCGTGACAGCCGCTGCGGTTGGGACCACGAGGAGTACAGAACCACGGTGTGCAAAGGCTCGTCTAATAATAGCCTGGTAACCAATAAAGCGTTCTTGTTGGGGTGCGGCGAGAAGCTGTGGGGTGGGGTCTTCACCGGCTTGATGACTTGGCAGTGGTGGGTACGAGATAGTGCCCGAACGCACATCGGGTGGGAGGAGCGAAAAGAGAATAGCGCCCCGTTTGGCGGGGAGGATTTTGTAGAGGGATTCGACAGTGGCAAGGAGGTGGTGGGAGAGGGTGGTCGTGCGCTGATCGGGCGCGAGTTTCCGCAGGGAGAAAGTAGCAGCCTTAAGCGCAGTCTTCGCACTTGAAACTGGTGAGACTTCGATCACTACACCAGCCACCGTTTTGCCGCGGACGGGAATTTGGACAATGGTACCGCGACTATAGCCGGTACTTGAAAAATAGGTCAGGGACTCAATCTGAACACCGCGAACGAGCGGTATGACCTCAATGACGTACATAAGATGAGTATAGCAAATTTAACCGAAGTCACGTCTCCACAGGGTATATTGTTTGTTTTATAGATATGTTTTAGGGGTCCAACCCCGAGATTAGATATCTCGGGGTTGGACCCCTAAAATTGTATTGTAATTTAGAAATTATAGCTCCTCGAGGTAGTTGATGTTGGCACCAAGAGACTGGAGGCGGGCGACGAGGTTTTCGTAGCCGCGGTTGATACTGTAGATATTGCGGAGGACTGACTTGCCTGAAGCACCAAGCATGGCGATGAGGAGAATCGTGGCCGGACGCAGCGCTGGTGGACAGATGAGCTCAGCTGCGCGTAGTGGGGTCGGGCCGGTGATATAGATACGATGTGGGTCAGCCAGTACGGTGTCGGCACCAAGCTTCTCGAGTTCGGTAAAGTAGATGGCGCGCTTTTCGTACATCCAGTCGTGGATAAGGGTCTGGCCTTCGGCCTGGGTAGCAATCACCGCGAAGAACGGCAAATTGTCAGCATTAAGGCCTGGGTACGGACGAGAGTGCACTTTCTCGAGTGAGGCACGGAGCTTTGAGGGCTTCAGCTTCAGGTCAACGAGCTTCACTTGGCCATTGTTTCCGAAGTACGGCTTACTCTTCGTGTATTCAAGTCCCATTTTTTCAAGCACGAGCAGTTCGAGTTCGAGGAACTCAATGGGGCAGCGGGTGATAGTGATGGCCGAATTGGTGACAATGGCGGCGGCAATAAAGAACATCGAGTCTGTTGGGTCTTCGGCCAAGGTGTACTCGATATTCATATTGATGTCTGCAGCACCAGTGACGGTCAGTGTGGTTGTACCAAAACCTTCAATCTTCACACCAAGTCGTTCGAGAAAGACGCAGATTTCTTGCACCATGTAGTTCGCGCTCGCATACTTGATGGTCGTTGTGCCAGTGTGACGAGCCGCTGCAAAGAGGGTGTTTTCGGTTACGGTGTCTCCTGATTCAAAGAGGATAATTTCATTCGCATCCATAAAATCGCCAGCTGCTTTGTTGCGGGTCCCGTCTGCTTTACTCGTCGTACTATTAAGTACGCCTCGTAAATCAGCCTGCCCGCGCCGCGCATCCCCTCGATTTTCTTGACGCGAAACCTCGAAACTTGTTTCGGTTGTTCTTATGTCAATACCAAAGTGTTCAAGGGCAAAGAAGTGGGGACGGACCGTCCGACTCCCGAGTTTACAGCCACCTGACTGGGGGAGGGCAAACTCTGGCATGGTATGGATGAGTGACCCGATGAACATGATGATACTGCGGGTCTTGCGGGCAGCCTCGACATCAATCTTTTTGAGGTTGTACTTCTTTGGTGGGGTGAGCGTCACGGTCGAACCACTCCATGAGACACCCATACCAATACTCTCGAGTACCTCGAGGATACGGTGGACTTCTTCGATGCGAGGCATGCGGTGAAGGGTTGTCACACCGCGGTTGAGGAGGGACGCACAGAGAAGTCCCACAGCACCATTTTTTGAGGTGTTAGTTTCAATTGTACCTGAAAGCTTTTTCTTACCTTCAATCACCACATTCATCGTGCCTGGGGAGAGGGTAACGAGGTTTTTACCGAGCGCATGACTGATTTTCTTCAACATTTCAGTGGTGATATTTTGGGTACCACTTTCTATCCGTGCTATTGCCGATTGTGTCGTCTTAATTTTTTTGGCTAAATCGCTCTGAGTCAGACCCTGAGCGTCGCGAATATCTGCAATCCGCTTTCCAATATTATTATCCATACCAAATGATTATGAAGGCAGTATAGCATATATGCTATATACTTGTCATTTGCCCCGTGGGTAAAAACCTGTACTATGTGTGATGCATGTTTGATCGTTTTTCGCCTAAAATTGGTATTGATCTTGGTACCACGAGTGTCCTCGTCTATGTCCCGGGGCACGGTATTGTTCTTAATGAACCGTCGGTGGTGGCAGTTGGTGATAACCGGCAGGTACTCGCGGTTGGAGCTGAGGCCAAGGCGATGATTGGTCGTACGCCAGATAACATCCGCGCCTACCGACCGATGAAAGACGGCGTTATTGCTGACTACCGCGTCACCGAGGCGATGCTGCGATACTTCCTCGGGAAGGCGCTTGGCAAATACAATCTTTTTAAGCCAGATGTGATGGTCTCGGTACCGGCCGGTGTGACCTCGACCGAACGTCGTGCCGTGGTTGAAGCCACCATGAACGCTGGTGCGCGAAATGCGTATGTGGTCAAGGAACCAATCCTTGCTGCGATTGGTGCTGGTGTACCTATATATGATGCAGAAGGTCACATGATTGTTGATATTGGAGGTGGAACTATCGACGTAGCCGTGATCTCGCTTGGTGGTATTGTGGCGGCGAACTCAGTGAAGTGTGCTGGCAATCGTATCGACAGTGCGATAATTGATTACGTGAAGAAGTCACGTAATCTCGCCATTGGTGAAAAGACCGCTGAAGAGGTGAAAATCAAAGTTGGCTCGGCCCTGCCACTTGAAGAAGAGCTCGTCATGGAACTCAAAGGCCGTGATGTATTCACCGGTCTCCCACGGACGACAGAGATTCGTACTAATGAAGTGGTGCGTGCGATCGGGAAGGAGCTCCGCGAGATGATTAAGGCTATCAAGGATGTGTTTCAAGAGACGCCACCAGAATTGGCCTCGGATATTATCGATGGCGGTATTATTATGACTGGTGGTACCTCGCAACTCCGCAACTTTCCTGAGCTTGTAAAGCGTCGTACTGGAGTGAAGGCGGTCCTGGCTGACCAGGCATTGTTTTGTGTAGCGAAGGGGACGGGGGTGGCTCTCGAACACTTAGCCACCTACAAGCGCGCCATTTTGACCAAACGGTAATTTTGAGCAATGGCTTTGTTGTGCCATTCACTCAAACTTTCAACGTACAAAAAGGTACGCCTCAAGTTTTCGTTCGGGCACGCCTCGCCCTTATCTCAAAATAACCATTTGGTTACACCGAGAAACTTGTAAGACCAGACGTTCTTCGCACTCTTCATCTAGAATTACCGCTTGCTTATTTATTGGGCAGCTCGTTTTGTTTTACTCATGCGCCTTGTACTTGCATCCAAATAAAGGTTTTGTGCCGAGCGGTAATTTACTAAATAATCACTGGGTAGCTAACGGTACGGAATGTTTTTATCTATGTTAAAATCTATTATGTTCGAAAAATCCTATACACCTGAATCTATAAAGCCAAAGAGCTTTTTGAAAGCACTCTTATTATCAGGTGGTATTGTAGTATCAGGGTTTGAGGTGCCATCTGCTAGTGCTCAAGAAGCAATCAATAAAGGTGTCCTGTCCTATTCAGAGCTTAGTATGGAGCAGGTTAAAAAATTACCATTTGATCCACTTGTGCTTAAATATGCTGATACATTTTATCGCACTGAGATTAATCCAAATGCAAGTTTCACTGAAATTTTTAAGGATATGCAAGCGCTGGATATTACAGGAGAAGATCGTAAGGCGGTGATTGATGGTGATGGTATTGTCCTTATTGTTAACTCTTTTGAACAACACAAAGAAGGAGATTGTAAATGGGATGTAAATGATTCAAGTCTACCAATTGTATTTTATTCTGAAACTCCAGAAATTTGTGAATTTGAGGCTTTTTATTTTCCAAACATCGAACTGACATCATAATTTATTCCATAGGAAAGTGCCATTTTCAGCATTTCTGTCACACCCCAATTTTGTGCTACAATAGGATTATTCCTCCCTATGCTGCATATCTTTTGGTTAGTCTTGGTTGATTTATGGCATTTCCTCCTCGGGTTTGAAACGGTAGAGAAGCATACCTTGTCTTCACGTCCAACCTATACCGAACTCCCCGGCAAGAGCGAGAGTATATCGCTTTCACCAATAGCAGCACCGCTTTCTTTGCCGGCGGTAGAAGTTTCATTGGTAGAGACAGAATTAGTGTTGCCTGAGACTACTGAGGTGGCGTTGCCACTTACGATGACTCCGGTCACGACTGAATCGCTGAATAAACCAGGTATGCTCTATGTGGTGCGTGATACCACGGGCACCAAGTTATTTAAGGAACCGGTCCAACAGTTTGATAGTCAGTTGCGGACACTGCCATACGGACAGATTGTCGCACTCAGGCGTTTTGAAGGGCAGTATGCTGAAGTGCTCGCCTACGGACAGGTCGGCTTCGTCCACAAAGATGCGCTTACGCCCCAGCTCGAGACTGTTTGGCCAACCCTCGTATCAGGCACCGTCTATCTCGCTGATAGTGACGTCGCCAAGATCTACCGTCAGCATATTAATGATGAACTCCTTGGTGGTGCGATTGGTCTACCACTGACAGCCGAAGAGTATGTGACCGTGCGCCTCCTGCGCGATCGGCTTGCTATCGCGTGGCCGCAGGCAAGACCACGACTCGCTGGCTCTTGGCACACGTTTCTGCGTGGTGTGCATGGCGTACGGAGCATGATTGCGCCGCAGCCTGATACGATTATCGAATGGTTCCTCGAAGATGAGGTCGGGCGACTCGGCTATGTTGAGGCGGTTTTGCCAGATGAGACACTGAAGATCAGTGCTGTAGGCGCGATGGTCCCCGGTGAATACACCGAGTCAATTGTGCCCGCCGCCCTCTGGCGCGAGTGGCGACCTGTGTTCATAAATGTGCGGTAGACTATGTACCAAAACTTCCAATTTCTGCGTTGTCTTCGTCTCGGTATATTCGACGTATGTCCATATACGTCTCATATGCCTCTACTAGACGCCTTGAAATTGAAAGTTTTGCTGACATACTCTTTTTTGAGCGTATAAGTAAGTTTAGATTAGGTAGTAGTAACAGACTTTGATAAGATTCAGTATATGCAAAAAGTCGCCTTTTTTGATATTGATGGCACCTTGTTTCGCTCCAGTCTCCTCATTGAGTTGGTGGAGGCGCTTATTAATGAAGGAATCTTCCCGGTGGAGTCTCGTGACGTCTACCTGAACGAACGTCGTGCCTGGCTAGATCGCGAAGGGACCTACGATACCTATATCGCAGCCCTCATTGATGCCTTCCTGCAACATATCAAAGGTGTCCACTACGGTACTTTTGCGGACGTTGGGAAGCGCGTCGTGGCGCGCCACCAAAAGCGCGTCTATCGGTACACACGTGATTTGATTCGGGAATTGAAGCACGATGGTTATTTCCTCATTGCTATCTCACAATCGCCAAAGACCGTGCTTGATGCCTTCTGCAAGGATTATGGCTTCGATAAGGTGTATGGACGTATCTATGATATTGGTCCGCAAGACCGCTTTACTGGTGAAGTCCAGGACGAACATCTTATCGAAAACAAAGCGAATATTGTAGACCGAGTCTTTCAAAAGCATCCCGAACTCACTCGCGATGGCGCGGTCGCTGTCGGGGACACTGACGGTGATATTCCACTCCTCGCTTCAGTCGCTCGCCCAATCTGCTTTAATCCCAATGCCGAATTATATAAGTATGCGAAGAAAGCCGGCTGGGAGGTAGTTGTGGAGCGCAAAGATGTCATCTATAAACTATAAGTCATGGCTAAAAAACTATATCGCACAAAAGAAGATACCATGGTGGCGGGAGTAATCGCGGCTTTAGCACGACGCTTTGACCAGGATCCGGTACTATTCCGTATCGTGGCTATTACGCTTTTGATAATTACAGGCGTGTTCCCTGGGGTTTTCATCTATCTTGGTGCCTGGTTCATTATCCCGCGACAGTCTCGTCACGCTGACTACATCATCTAAATTGCATGAAGATTGATCAGCGACGTATTCAACAGTTACAAACAGGAGAGCCGGGCCAGGGTCCGGTTTTGTATGTCATGGCCCGCGAACAGCGGGTGGCGGATAATGCCGCACTCGTGTATGCGATGGAGTGTGCGAACGAGCGCAGGGTACCACTCCTTATCTTATTTGCACTTGGTCCAATGTTTCAACATGGCTCCGCTCGGCACAACGAGTGGATGGTCGCTAGTCTGCGGGAAGTCTCAGAGAATCTCTCTAAAAAGAACATTCCTTTTTTCCTTGTGATGGGTGAGTGGAGTACAGTGGTGGCAGACTTCGTGCAGACGAACGCGGTTGGTGAGGTGGTGCTTGATTTTAATCCGCTTGAACCAGTGCGTTCTTGGCGTGAGGACTTGGTGAAAAAAGTTGTGGTACCCGTTACCGTCGTCGATGCGCGGAATATCATACCGGTCTGGGTCGCAAGCCCGAAGGCCGAGTTTGCTGCCTATACACTGCGGCCGAAGATTCACCGTCTTTTGCCCGAGTTCCTTCTCCCGGTACCAAAGCTGCCGGCACTAAAAGTTTCGTATGATAAATCTGTACCAAAGATTGACTGGGGGGTCGTGCGAGCTTTCAGACAATGTGACTATTCTGAACCAGTTCCAGCCACCTTTATTCCGGGAGAGAAGGCAGCACAGACGCAACTAAAATACTTTATCGAACATATCCTCCCCGAGTATGAGGCGAAGCGTAATGACCCGGTCCTAAATGGTGTCTCGGGACTCTCACCGTATATCCGCTGGGGTAATATTTCGGTCGCCACAATTGCGCTTGCGGTCAAAGCGAGTGATGCGCCTGGCACGGCAAAAGACGTTTTTCTTGAAGAGTTGATTGTGCGCCGTGAACTGGCCGAAAACTACTGCTACTACACGAAAGATTATGCGACAGTCAGTGCTGCCCATGCCTGGGCGCAGACAACTATCGAAGAACACGCCAAAGACAAACGTGAGTTCCTCTACAGCTACGAGGAATTTCGTGATAGTAAAACCCATGACGATCTCTGGAATGCGGCGCAGCTGCAGATGGTGATTGAAGGGAAGATGCATGGCTTCCTCCGGATGTACTGGGCGAAAAAGATTCTCGAGTGGACACCGGATGCGCAAACAGCGATTGATATCGCACTGCGACTAAATGACCACTACGAACTTGATGGACGCGATAGTAATGGCGTCGCTGGTGTGATGTGGTCTATCTGTGGCCTTCATGACCGCGCCTGGAACGAGCGTCCGGTCTTTGGCAAAATCCGCTATATGAACTACGCCGGCTACAAGCGTAAGTTTGATGTAAAGTCGTTTGTCGCGAAGTATTCAGACAAGTCTGAAAGCTCACTTTTTGCGTAAAAAACACAAACGTACCTAAAAAAGTAAATTTACGAATTTTGATCAAATAATCGTGAATATAGGCAATTTTTTGCTAATATTCACGATTATACTTGACATAATCGTGAATACTCCTATAATAAACATATGTCTCGAACTCCAAAATTTTATGAGAATATCAAAGCATTGCGGGCGCGGTATTTTGAATTATTGCCGGGCAAAGAATCACTCGTTCAATTGCTAAATGAAGCAGAAATTCCTGAGCATGTATATAACTCGAATGCGATTGAGAACAGTACTCTGTCTTT
>CALMKR010000033.1 GCA_937867625.1 uncultured bacterium
GAGTATAACTACCAGTACTTGGTGAGATAACCACATCAGCTGCATAAGCGACACTCGAAAAGACAGCAAATAAGAGAAAAGCTCCTGCCAAGGCCAGTACTTTACTTATATATGTAGGGGTGGATGTAAATGAGAACATAAGAACAATTCAGGATTACGGCGTGAGCTACTTGGTGGGCCGACGTTTATCAGCAGTGATCTTCAACTTGACCCGCTCCTTCTCCTCAGGCTTTAGGAGTGGCAGGATGAGGATAAGCACTCCGTTCTTAATCTTCGCTTCAGCTTTTTCAATATCTACACTCTCGGGCAAAATAATGCGTCGGTAAAAATCACCCCAGACACACTCTTCAGTAAAAAACGATCCTCGCGGCTTACTCTTCGGGAAGACAATAAACTCTGGTCGGATACGACGACCTTCGATAAGGACGATATCGGCATCTCCTTCGATAGAGACGTGGACGTCATTCATGTCAGCGCCAGCGGACTGGGCATAGATCACGATAGTGCGTTCGGTTTGGAACACATCAATATCAAGTTGCGCTACCTTATCAACGGCAGTTTCCTCCTCACTTGATTGCAAGGTTTGGTCAGAGCGAACTCCCCTTCCTTTGAGACGCTGTAAAAATGACATACTAGTTCCTATACATTATATAGGTGTCAACTCTAACAAGTTGAGGTTTCCCACAGAAATGTTAACGGTCGTCTTACCACTTTTAGATATGGTAAAACACATTTTGCACGACACGATACGCATGAGGAAAAATGAGAGAGAACGAGGCGCAGGAACGAAAAAGGGTGAGGCGAAATTAAGTTACGACAAGGTGTACTACTCCTGTAAGGAGGCAAGGAGTAACAAAGTGATACGGCGCGGATAAAGCCATTAGGAATAGGCTTTACTCGCGAAAATTCACAATAGTCGGCTTACGCCTCGTTTGTTCATTCTACAAAGTTATCGCTTATTTTAACCATGCGTTAGCCGGTCCAGTTGAAGAGGAGAATAGAAAAGTCGGTAAGATTAACCTTCCCATCTTGACTAATGTCTGCAGGAGGATTTGAATCTCCGCCGTCAGTACTCCACCAGAACAGGAGAATCGAAAAGTCCGTCAAATTCACTTTTCCGTCACGGTTGAGGTCAGAGTTATTACCCGAAGCCACAGTACTACCTACACCATACAGAGTGTATTGTGAGAAATTTGAAGTGAGTGTATCAGCCGCTCCTTTGGCCCGCACTTTATATGTTCCATTACTAAAACTGCCAGTATCTATCGGCGTCGACCAGGCACCGCTACTATTGGCGGTTACGGTATAGGATTTACGAGAAGCGGTGTTTTTATCCTTCTCATTTTCAATTGTTACCTCTGCGTTTGGAAAGGAATATCCAGATATCGTAAGCGGCTGCCCAGGATTAACTGGATTTGGTGTAACCAAAATTGAAGGAGGTATATTGATGTTGCTCAAGGCCGACTCACGGGCACCAGCTACCGTAAAAGAGGTACTGAAGGTTGATGATTTTGTCCCCGCGACATCTGTTGCATAGACCCCAAAGGTATAGGCGCCACGGGCAATTTGTTCAACTGTTGCAGTATAGGCACCTTTGCTGTCGGCGGTAGCCGTCACTGCTGACTTACCGTCTACTAGTACCGTAATTTTTGCTCGCGGCGATGCATAACCGGTTATTACCACCTGGGCATCACCACTTCGAAATGGTCCAGGGCTTGATTCAAAACCACCTCCTCCACCACCACCTGACCCTCCACTAGCGCCTCCGCCGCTACCTCCCCCACTACCACCACCTGACGAGCCTTGGGTACTCCCGCCACCCGTAGCACCACCGCCAGTATTTCCACTACCTGAACCACTACCTGAACCACCATTACCAGTACCAGTGCCGGATCCACTTCCGTTACCGTTCTCGGTTGAACTTCCTGTTGGTTGATTGCTTACAAAAAAACTAATCAGATAATCGTCTAGGTTAGTGTTTCCTTCATCGTCTCGACAACGAACATAGAAGTCTTGTTGCGAATTCGGAGTAACTGCGACGACATGGGAGTGAAAAACAAGTCCTGAGTTACTAAACACGGCCGACATTGAATCGTAGTCAGCGTCAGGTGATCGTGCAAAACGACAAAATGCAAACTCATCAGTCTCGAGACTAATTTCCACATTAAGGGTTGTACCGCCAACTGTTGATGTCGGCTGACCATTAAAACGAAAAGGAGGAAGAATTTCAGTTGTATCAACTGGCCCAATCCCAACTTGATCAACCAAAGCAATCAAGAAGCCAGCATTAGCAATTTCAGTTGCCGTATTATCATAAATACGCATTGCAACCTCATGAGTTCCAACATCTGGTCCGTTTGTGATACCAGGAATATCCGCAGGGGTAGTAGTGGTACCGGTAGATGTACTGAAGGTGGTTCCTCCTGCACTTGATAAAAAAGTATGGTTACCAATTTTTAATTCAAGGTGACTACCCGCCGCAATGCCCGTACTTTGGTTTAAGGTGTAACGGATAAGTCCCGGTGTCCCTGGGATGATATCAACCTTGTCATCAGCCGCAGTAAGAACTGCTCCAACATCACGCCGCACACCATTAACGCGCAGCTCAACATTACGGAGCTCAGAAAATTGCGCATTGTTTACGACAGTAAAATCATCTGGCGGAGCAACCTCTAGGTAACCTTCTGGTGGAATACTAGTGGAATCAACCAGACTAAATGAGAGGGTGTGATTAGCGGCCAACGTTGGACCAGACTTCGAAATTGTATCTTTATACTCTTTTATATTTCGAGCAAAGGAGAAGTGTGGGGACGTCAACAAAAGCGCAAGGAGGCAAAATCCCAAAACGAAATACACGAACAGACGCAGTGGTCTCGTGATATGCATAGCTCTATTGTACCTTGTGGAAACTCAGAAATTCGTGGTTCTCCCACAGGCGGATCAATGCTACTTCGGGTGGTTAATTATCGAAATTATTACGTAATGAGGGTTAATAATATGAAAATAGAAACGATAACCTTTATCGATTCTTCCTTGCCAAACATCCTCAATACCCTGATACTTTTTTACATCCAATGATGGATGGCGTAGGTCTTCTAGTAGATAGGCAAATTGTTTTCTAGCTTTCTTTTGCAGGTCAAGTGGCAATTTTTTAAATTGTTTTGCAGCCGTAGCTGTCAATTTAATCACCATATTCTTTGATTTTCTCATCAAACTCTTTAATGGTAGAAAATTCAATAAAATGACCAGCTCTTATGTCTTCCAAACTTTGTTTGATATCCAGCGCTAATTGTTCATTTAGGCCAACATGTGGTGCCAAAATAATTTGGCCGTCGCGTGATTCAATCTGCAAAAGCTGTCCCTCATAGAGGTTTAGTTTTTCTCGAATTTTTTTTGGAAGAGTTAAAATGCCTCGTTGCTGTAACTTTACCGTATTCATA
>CALMKR010000034.1 GCA_937867625.1 uncultured bacterium
ATCCAAATGGAGCGTTCAACCAGTCTCAAAAAGAAAATCAAAGGAGCAATGATCTATCCGTCAATTGTTATCACCGTGATGGTTATTATTGCGATTCTCATGATGATTTTTGTGCTGCCGTCGATTACGGGCATCTTCAAACAAATGGGAACGGAACTGCCTGCGACAACGCAATTCCTCATTTCATCAAGTGATTTTATGGTGGAGAACACTGTTCTTGCCCTCGCTAGTATCGTTGGCTTCGTGACCGCGCTCATGTACATGATTCGATCAAAGCCGGGCAAAATTGCGACGTCATGGCTCGTGACCCGGCTTCCAGTGATTGGTACCATGGCCAAAGAAACGAACGCTGCTCGGACTGCTCGTACCCTCTCTTCACTCCTCAATTCTGGGGTTGATGTCATCCAAGCTCTTTCGATTACTGAGGAAGTGGTACAAAATCACTTTTACAAAAAGATTATTCGTGACGCTGCTTTACGAGTCGAGAAAGGGACTGCCTTATCCGAAACTTTTATTGAACGTAGCGACCTTTACCCAATTCTCGTAGGAGAGATGATTCTGGTGGGTGAAGAGACCGGTTCAATCGCTAAGATGCTTGGCGAACTGGCCCAATTTTATGAGACTGAAGTGGAACGAAAAACGAAAGACCTTTCAACTATCATTGAACCACTTCTCATGGTCGTGATTGGTACAGGTGTTGGTTTCTTTGCATTGGCATTGATTGCGCCGATTTATTCGATTGGTGATAGTATCAAATAATCACATGCGGACTACTCGTTTGCGCGGCTTTTCACTCATTGAACTTTTGGTTGTGGCAGCAATTATGGCACTTTTTATTGGTGGTTTATTTGTGACTATTCAAACATCGCTCAAATTGGTGGCCGATAATCGGGCACGGATGTCAGCACTGTCGGTAGCAAACGATCGTCTCGAGTATATTCGGTCACTTTCATATGATGCCGTTGGAACAGTCAGTGGGTTGCCAGCAGGAACAATTCCACAGGTAAGTACCTCGACTCTTAATGGCTTTTTGTTCACCGAGCGCATTTTGATCGAATATATTGATGATGCTGCTGATGGAGTGGGTGTGAGTGACAGTAATGCAATTACAACTGATTATAAACGTGCGAAGGTCGAGATCAGCTGGACATCACGAGAGGAGACCAATGAAGTGGTTTTGGTCACTACTATAGTTCCACGTTCCATTGAGACAAACATTGGCGGTGGTACGATCCGGGTCAATGTGACTGACGCTAATGTGGTTCCCGTCGGGAGTGCTTCGGTGCGTTTAGTGAATACCAGTGGTACGACAACTATAGATGTGACAAAGCTGACTGACAGTACTGGTTCCGTACTGTTTGGTGGGGCGCCTGCTGGTTCTGGGTATCAGGTGTTTGTATCACGTGCTGGTTATTCTTCTGAACAAACATATGAAGCGACTACTACTAATCCCAACCCTGTATTGCAACCCATTTCACTTTTAGCAGCTGACATTTCAACAGTCAATGTTCAAATCGACACGCTTAGTTCCGTGACCCTCCATCTTTTGTCTGATCGCGTGGAGGCTTCGAGCACCCAATCGTTTGCCTCAAGTACAGATCTTGCCTCATCAACCAATGTAGTAGTTGTCGCTGATAATCTCGAACTCGCCTCCACTGCTGGGGTATATGAATTAAGTGGTATGGGTATGCTCACGGAGGTAGTGCCAAGTCCACTAGCTCGGTGGGGGACAATTGTCGTGGAAGAATCAATACTCCCTCAAACATCGAGGCTCATTCGTGTGTACTCGAGTACCACACCTGATTACCTGATTCCCGATAGTGACTTACCAGGCAATAGCGCTGGCTTTGCCGCGAATAATATTGATATTAGTCAGCTTGATACGACAACCTATCCAAGTCTCACGATTGGGGTCGCGCTTGAGACTTCCAATACGGCACTCACTCCTCTAATAGACGCAGTTACTGTATATTATGCCGAAAGTGAGACGCCTCTTTCAACTACTTTTACTTGGCGGGGTACAAAGGTGATTGGTTCACAGCTTGATTTTTCACCTATCTATAAACACGAATTTTCAACCACCACCGATGTTGCTGGTGAGCGACTTCTCAATAACGTCGAATGGGACACCTATCAAGTCACAATTGCAGGCTATGATATTAAAGAAGCCTGTGCGAGCCATCCTTTGGCAGTTGCACCAAACACTACCAATACACTAATGCTTATAACTGCCGCTGATAGTGCTCATAGTCTCCGTGTTGTGGTGACCGCTGGTGGAGTGCCGCTCCGTAATGCAACTGTTACCTTAACGCGAGGTAGTAGTGATGTTGAAACAACCGGCGGTTGTGGCCAAACATTTTTTGATGGACTAACAAGCGCTGCTGATTATGAACTCACCGTATCAGCTTCGGGGTATACATCGGCTACTATTGATCCGCTATCAATATCTGGAGATACCATTGTTGAGGTTGCGCTATAATACAGTGAGTATGGAACAGTGTCTTACAAAGAAAGGGTTTACGCTCGTTGAAACCTTGATTGTCATTGCACTTTTTACCATGTTATTGCTGGCAATTATGAACGCCGTAACGCAGCTTTATAAATACAATAGTATTACTTTAGAGCAGGCAAACGAGATTGAAGTGGCAAGGCGCGGTCTCTTAACTTGGGTGCGTGATGCTCGTGAGATGACCTCAGGAGCCGACGGAGCATTTGCGCTTGGTCGGGCCGAAAGTCACCGCATGGGCTTTTATAGTGATATCGATAAGGATTTTAGTGTCGAATACGTTGAGTATCGACTTTCATCAACGACACTCTACAAAGATACGTATGAAGCCACTGGTAATCCGCCCGTCTACAGTACCACTACACCAACGCGTACGGAGATATTGTCTCAATATGTACAGAATCTTTTACAGGGACAGACAACATTCAGGTATTATAATAATGCAGGTACGCTTATCGCAACATCAAGCGCAATGATTTCAGATATTCGTTATCTCCGTATTAACCTCATTGTTAATATTGACCCCGCCCGTTCACCAGGAGAATTTATGCTGCAAGGTAGCGCCACACCACGCAACTTGAAAGAAAACCTCTAATTATGAAAAAGCAACTAACTCAAAAAGGGTTTCTGATGGTCTACGTACTCATTTTTGCGAGTGTATTCATGGTGATACTTACTTCGTTTGTAACTTTTATTATTACCCAGAGTCGTTTGATTGAGCAACGTATGCAATTTGAGCAGTCTGGTCAAATTGCTGAAGCCGGTCTTGATTATTATCGTTGGTACCTGGCCCACTATCCAAATAGTACGACTACCGCCATTACTGGGGTCTATAGTGATCCTGAGCTTGGTCCAATTGGAGAGTATCAACTGACACTCGCGAGCACGACATTTTGTGGGACGATTATGTCGAGACAAATTACTTCACGCGGATACACCTACAAAAACCCGAATATCGCTAGAACCTTATCAGCTCGGTATTCACGACCGAATGTGGCCGAATATTCTTTTATTATCAATAGTAATGTATGGGCTGGTGACGATCGCATTATCAATGGCCCATATCACAGTAATGGTGGGGTACGTATGGACGGAACCAACAATTCAAGTGTCACCAGTGGTCAGACGAGTTGGTCATGTACGCCAAGCTTTGGTTGTACACCAACAACTACTCAAAATGGTGTCTTTACTACTACCGGGAATGCCAACGCTGGCCTCTTTGATTATCCGTCAGCCCCGGTAAGCTTTGGTGGTATCACAGTCGACTTGGCTGACATGGAAACGAAGGCGCGTAGCAATGGAATCTTTCTTGATAAGCTGCCGGCTGGAAATTTTGGGTACCAGATTCGTTTTAACAGCAGCAGTACGGTAACTGTCAATCGTGTGACCAGTGTCTATACATACTGGGGTTATACAACGGAAAATGGCTGGCAGACAGAACAGAATGTAGTGAACGCCACTAGCTCGGTTGGGACCTATGCTATCTCAAATAGTTGCCCTTTGGTGGTTGCTCAAGACAAGGTCTGGCTGCAGGGGACCATTCCGCAAAAAATTACTCTAGCGGCTAGTTTTGCCACCTCAACAACTATCAATCCATCAATTATTTTAGCGAATAATATTACCTACACGTCCGCGACGACATCAGGTCTGTTAGCTATCGCTGAGCAAGATGTGCTTATTGGCGTGAATGTGCCAGATAATATGGTGCTTAATGGTATTTTCATTGCGCAAAATGGCCGGTATGGTCGCAATTTTTACTGTAACAACACCAGTTATTGTGCAGCATCTCAATTGTTGCCAAATGCCGCGCCCAATTTGCGCACCTACACCATCCGTAATTCTGAGACTCATAATGGTACAGTTGTTTCAAATGGTCGTGTTGGTACCCAGTGGACCAACAGCGGTAATACTGTTTCAGGATTTCGAGATCGTTATACGTCGTACGACCGAAATCTGGTAGAGAGTCCACCCCCGTTTATTCCGGAGACGTCGGATGTTTATGAATACTCCGACTGGCGCGACTCGAATTAGAGTCCACTAAATCACCTCGTCTTCTGTGTTGTCTGCGTCGAAGAAACGTTCATCGTACAAACAGTACGCCTCACATTTCTTCTCCTGGACGCCTTCAATCCAAGGCAAGTTATTGAAGTCTGAGGGTCCAACCATAACAATGAAATTATGAGCTT
>CALMKR010000035.1 GCA_937867625.1 uncultured bacterium
AATGGACAGGATTTATCGTTTGTGGTGATTGTTATGAGACAAGACACCCACAGGATTTTGTAAAAGCACAAACTGATAAGATTACAGTTCCGTTTCAACGCCCTATTCCTACACTTCTTTTCACAAATGCCACATATATAAGTATCTATATAGATGAAGATTATGTTGAAGATCATGGAATGCAAACATATTTTGAGGAATTTTAATGTCAACAATTGTAACACGAGCTGGAAAAGGTGCACCTCTTACTTGGGCAGAAGCCGATGCGAATTTCACAAATTTAAACACAGATAAATTAGAAGTAGCAACTGCGGCATCTACGTATGCAACTCAAGCAGCCCTATCTGCAGAAGATGGTTCACAGTTAGTTGGATTCATTCAAACTGGAACTGGAGCAGTTCCTACAACCACGCAAACTAAACTAAGAGAGGTTTTTAGTGTTGCAGACTTTGGTGTTATTGGTGATGGATCTAATGAAACGACAACATTGCAAAATGCCCTCAATGCCGCAGAAGGTTCTATTTTACTTATGGATGGGGAGTTGGTCTATGGATATACTAGTTTAACTATTAAACAAAATACTACAGTTATTGCCAATGGCTCCGTCTTTAATAGAGTGACTGCTTCAACCTCACCCGGAATTGTAATTGAATCTGGAGTTAACATTGACTCATTAGTTATTACAACTCCGGGAGGATCTTCGGGTGATAAGGGAGTAGTGATTCAAGGATCAAATGTCATTATTGATCGGTTATCAGTTACTGCAACTGCTCAGGGTGTTTATAACAGCACAAATTATGCGGTTGAAATCGAAAGCAATCCAAGCGGCTCAAACCTATCGAATATCACGATTGATAACTTTTATTGCAAATATTTCTCAGCCGGTATATTTGCCAAGAATGTTTCCGCGCTGAATGTCGGTAGTGGATTGGTTGAGTATTACCGGACTGCGTTTTATCTCCGCGACGTTGCTAATAGCGATTTATCAAACATCCGTTGCCAATCTACCGCATCAACGAGTTCGGGCGGTCCCGGCGAGAACGGGTTACTTATCGAGTCGTCGCTTTCCTCTGGTTCTAGCCATGATCTTCGCTTTAACGGATGGACTGTAGTCAATGCCGGGGAGCACAGCTATCGGCTAGGCGGGCAGCTTGCAATCAAAAACGTATGGTTTGATAACTGCGTTTCAGAAAAATCAGGGTCGTCAATCGTTGTCAATAACCCGGCTGCAACAGAGTGGCACGGTGGCTGTGGATTTAAGGTGCTTGGTGGAAACACGACTATCACCGAGTTCCATGAAAATATCCATTTCACGAACTGCGGAGTTATTGATTGCAACACAACCTATGGCACATTTCCAGCCGGCCATGGGGTAAATAACTTTACACCTTGGCTTATAGTCATGGCTAAGAATGTCCATCTTGATAACTGCTGGACTGCAAAAGAGGATCAAGCATACGTTTCAAGGTACGGAATTTTAATTACTGCCTGCGATGGTGTTTATCTTAATGGCTGTTCGATCATAGACGTTGATCTTGTTCCGCTTCGACCATATGAAGAAACGCCAATTGGCGGTTATCCCGGATCTGATCTTCCTGTTTTGAATCTTCACGTAAATGGTGGTGTGTTTGAAGCAAGCACCACAAATCCAGGCGATGGCGTTTGCCTATATGTTTCAGAAAACGCTGATTACGATCACAAGAATTGGACAGTTTCTGGGGCAACATTTAGGGGCGGGGCGCAGGCTGTTAGACTTTCAACGGTAGCTTCTGGCTCGTATGAAAACATTCACATTGATTTTTCATATTTCGGATCAAATGTAACTGAATCAACCTACGTAGATCCTCCTGTTACTGGCGGGGAATACGCAATCGTCAATGCTCGATCTCCGTATCGTCCTACTGCATATGTACCATCTGCACTTAACGGGTCTATTTGGCAGGATACACTGGCGGGGCAGATTTGGGAAAAGTCGGATGGAGTTTGGAGGCAAGGCAAAAAGACTGTTTCTGTTGTCATCACAGATGATGGCTTTGCAACAATTGTTCCGCCTGCTGAACTAGACCCCGGATTTATTCTTATCTCAGGGTCTGGGACGACCAAGCACATGATGGCCTGGTATCGCGCAACGACATCCCCCGCCTCTAGCAAATATGCCGGAGCTGCGGCGACTGTGATTGTCAATACAGCACTCACTGGAACAACGGGTACTGATGGAAACATTACTGTTGGCGTTCAGAACAACCTAATATATATCGAGAATCGTGGTGGGTCGTCTGATACATTTTTAATTACCTTTTTATAACATGTTTCAATTCAAAGGATAAACATGACAAATGTAAATAGGAGGGTGGGAGAAGAGCAGTTGTATCAACATCAATTAGCAGAAGAGAAGCGACTTCTCGAGATAGAACAAAATATTAAATCACTAGAAGAAAAGATTGACACTCTTTCAAAAGATGTTACTGATCTTGTTTCCGCATGGAAGGCTGCTAGTTGGTTAGTAAGTCTTGTTAAATGGGTTGGTGGTATTGCTGTAGCTATTACAGCAATTCTTACCTTAATTAAAGGAATTAAATAATGGCAACTTCTGGTACAACAGACTTCACAGTTACGCGAGATGACATCATTAAACGCGCATTGCGTTTAATTGGTGTTATTGCACAGGGAGAAACTCCCACTACTGATCAAGTGTCTGAGGCTGCTGTAGCTCTTAATAGCCTAGTCAAAGCATGGCAAGCTGATGGAATGCCTTTATGGGCAATTAAACAGCGCACTATTACTTTAATTGCTGATACTGCTGCATATACCCTCAGTACTCCAAAACCATTAAAAGTAATCCAAGCATGGAACCATGACACTGTGTCTAGTGTTGATATTCCAATGCGAATTATTACTAAACAAGAATATAACATCTTGGGTAATAAAGAGTCCTCTGGGAATCCAATTCAATGTTATTATGATCCGCGTAGGGACAACGGTGTTTTATATGTATTTCCAGTTCCATCTGCGACAGAGGTAGCTAATAACAATATTCAAATTGTCTATCAAGCTCCTTTTGAAGATTTTGATTCTAGTACTGATACTCCAGATTTTCCACAGGAATGGTATGACGCTATTACATATGGACTAGCTACACGCCTTGCTCCTGAATATGGCATTCCCAGTACTGATCGTAGAACATTGTGGCAAGAAATGCTAACCATCAAACAAGATGCACTTAACTTTGGTCTTGAGTCAGGTTCTTTATATTTTGGTAGGGAGATGCGATCATGGTAGATCCTACCACTGGTATTGACCTAGAAAAAGCTGGTATCGCAGAC
>CALMKR010000036.1 GCA_937867625.1 uncultured bacterium
TAGCCGTAACGACAGGTCAGGCGCTTCGAGGCAGTACCGGGGTGGTAACAGGGACCCTCGCAGGGTATAGTCGTGATGGGGCCAGAGGCCTGGTGCGTCGTCACGGTGGTACCGTTGCGAGCAGCGTTTCAAAAAAGACCACCTTTGTGGTCGTCGGGGCCGAGGCTGGTAGCAAAGCGGCCGAAGCGACTCGTCTCGGTGTACCGACACTGACCGAGGCAGAATTTTTGGTGCGTTTACCAAAGTAACCGAATTCCCAATAGCTACCTAGAAAGCAAGGTCAAAAGACCCAGAGACGAGGCGCGCGAATGAGAAAATGCGAGGCGTATTAAATATACGATGAACGTTTTCGAATGAAGCGCAACAAAGTATATGGGATTTTTGGACGTGCGCTGGCTGGAACAAGAAGGAAGTGATATTATGGCGCTATAAGTTTTATGACCGTAGAAGAAATTAAACACCTTGGGAACCTTTCCCGTTTGGCCTTAACTGATGATGAGGCAGCCGCTTTTAGTCAAGAAATTGACGCTATTTTGACGTATGTGAGTACCGTATCAGCGATTGCTGGCGACGGTGCCTTACCAAAGAAAATCGGTGTGGTGCACAATGTTTTTAGATCTGACGAAGTGACGGTGACGCCAGGTAGTTATACCGAAACACTCTTGTCCGCGGCTCCTGACCGAGTGGGGGCGTTTGTTCGAGTAAAGAAAATTATTGACCAAGGTGAATAGCTATACCGTATGAATACCATTACTGCATTAGCGGCAGCGTACCGCGCAAAGACTACGACACCAACTGCCGAAATTGAACGAGTGTTCACTACCATCAGGGCAAAAGATGCGAGTATCCATGCCTTTCTTGAAACGTACGAAACTGAAGCGATAGCGTTGGCTGCACTCGCTACTGCTCGTTATGCTGCTGGTGAAGCCGACTTACCACCACTTCTTGGTGTGCCTGTAGCGGTGAAGAATAATATTTTGGTTGCTGGCAAAAAAGCGACCGCGGCCTCGAAGATTTTGGAGAACTACGTCGCTGCATATGATGCCACCATTATCACTCGACTTAAAGAAGCGGGGGCGATTATTATTGGTGCCACGAATATGGATGAATTTGCGATGGGGGGGTCAACTGAAAATTCGGCGTTTGGGATGACTCGTAATCCGCATGACGAGAGTCGCGTTCCGGGTGGCTCGTCGGGAGGCTCAGCGGCTGCTGTCGCCATGGGGGCGGTACCGGTGGCACTTGGTACTGATACGGGCGGTTCAATTCGTCAGCCGGCGAGTTACTGCGGACTGGTGGGCCTCAAGCCTACCTACGGTGCTGTCTCTCGCTACGGACTGATTGCGATGGGATCGTCACTTGATCAAGCCGGACCACTCACCAATAATGTCGCTGACGCTGCGCTCATACACTCCATTATTGCCGGACCAGACAAGATGGATGCAACTACTTTACCAGCTGACGCCTATGGTGTGGTGCCGGTAAAAACCACATACCGTTTTGGTGTACCGCGTACTTTTTTGCAAGATGGTATTGATGCTGATGTTCTGGCTACTTTCGAAGCGCATCTCGCCGAGCTTAAAGCGGCGGGACATGAAGTGGTTGATATCGATCTTCCACTTTTTGAGCAAGGTCTTGCCGCGTATTATATTGTGATGCCAGCTGAAGTGTCTTCGAACACGGCTCGCTATGATGGTATTCGTTACGGACTATCTGTGGGTGGTAAAAACCTCCTTGAGGTATATGAACAGACTCGTGGTGCTGGTTTTGGGGCAGAGGTGAAGCGTCGTATTCTCCTGGGGACCTATGTCTTATCCTCGGGCTACTATGATGCGTATTACGGTAAGGCAGAAGCCGTGCGTGAAGCGATGCGTGAAGAACTCCGTACTAACTTTGCCACGGTTGACATTATCTTGACACCAACCGCCCCAACCCCAGCTTTTACGATTGGCGAACAGGAAAATCCGCTCTCTATGTATCGCCAGGATATCTTTACGGTACCAGTGAACCTTACTGGTGTACCAGCCCTTTCGTTCGGAATGGGAACTGTGGAGCGAGACGGCAAAGCGCTTCCAGTTGGGGTACAATATATAGCACCACATGGTGGCGAAGCGAGACTCTTTGATATCGGAGTACGAGTCTACGACGCCAATCTGGTCCAATAACTTTGTATGCAAGAAGAAATCATTGTTGCTGCCAGTAACACCCCACTTGAGGTGGTTGGGGTTGATGCCTTAACTCCAATCCTTCGATTTATTTTTGGCGCCGACGGTCTGTTTGCAGGTTTTACTATTGATGAAACAATGGCCGTGCTAGGTACTATCTGGACGGTTTTTGCCATTGTTTCATACATCGTCTCAGCGATTTTCCTCTTTTTGTATGTCTATGCATCAATACACGTAGAAGAATTATACGAAGAAGAAGACCATCACACCAAGGCTGAAGAAGAAGCGTATCGCCGTAAGATGGTCGGTGGGGCGACTTCGAACCGTTTTAATGATATGAAGAATCATATCAACTCTGAGAATCCAAATGATTGGAAGCTTGCGATTATCGAAGCTGACATCATCCTTGATGAGGCACTGAAGCGCCAGGGCTATGCCGGTACCTCACTCGGTGAACGACTCCGCAGTATTTCTCCAGCTTCAATGCAGACCCTTGATGATGCCTGGGAAGCGCACAAGATCCGCAATGAAATTGCGCACAGTGGTGTTGACTTCGTACTGACCCACAAACTCGCTCGCGAGACGATTGTTCGCTATGAACGGGTGTTTGGGGAATTAGGTCTACTTGATAATGGTCACGGAGGGGGAGGGCATGGCCACGGGCATCATTAATTTTTGCTATAAGAAAAATATTTCGCCAGGGAGACTATGAAATTTTTACGCTATCTACTATTGCCAACAACAATAGTGGTTGTTTATTGGATTTTAGGCATTCCAACATTATTCTTGCCTGAATCATTCTTTTCATCATATAAGTATGGAGTAATTACTGTGGGTATAATTACGTTCATTGTTGGACTATTTGTTTTCTTAAAGCTCATATTTCTTATCGTGAATAGAGAATACAAAAATGCCCTAGCCGTAATTATTGGAATTCCAATAGCGGTAATAATTGGCTTTCTATCAATAATTCTACTTTTAGGTTTCACCGGTATATAGATTGCTATTTTTAGAGTTTTGGATAATTATGTATACCCGACTTAGTATTTTTTGCGGGTCCCTCCATCGAGTCACAAATCACTAAGTATATTAGTTCACTACGTTCCTAATCTACTAAGTGTTCTCGACCCCGCCTCGCTGGTTCGGCTCCTGCGGAGTCGCCTCACATCGCTGCGGCCGTTCGATTCCGGACGAAAGTGTCGCAGGACACTTTCTGACCCGCAACAAT
>CALMKR010000037.1 GCA_937867625.1 uncultured bacterium
GATGTAGTCATCGGCTCACAGCGGTCGGGTGATTTCTTGTTACCGAAGAATGTCGACGAGAAGCTTGGTTTTATTGCTGGTGGTATTGGGGTGACACCGTTTGTGAGTCACGTGACATCAATTGGCGCCAATAACGAACGCCGTGATATTGCAACCCTTTATTGTGTGGCGACGGCAGCTGATATGGCCTACCGCGAGAAGCTTGCTCAGGCTGGTGTGCTCGTACCAGTGGTTGGTAATGGGGAAGTGCCAATAGGTGGTGAGTCCGGTTACTTATCAAACGATATCATCACTCGTCGCGTGCCGGACTATGAGTCACGTACGTGGTATATCTCGGGTCCACCAAAGATGGTTGATGCGGCCTATCGCTCACTGCGAACACTTGGTGTCCCGGCTCGTCGCATCCACCGTGACTTTTTCCCAGGTCTCGCATAGGGTCAACCCTTCCTGTCCCGTATACTTACGTATATGTATTTCTCTCACAAAACGAGCAAGGCAATACCCAGTAGTGCGGTGGAGGTCCTTGGTGGTGAGTTGACACCCTACCTTGCATCATTGCGACGAACGGTTGAACAGGGAGGTTATACTGCCCCAGAAGCCTCGCTTTTGGTCCCAACTGACGAATACATGCAGACGGCCGTTGAGGCCATTCTCGATAAGGTGTATACGAAGTCACTCCGCTTTGTGTTTGTTATTGGTATTGGTGGCTCTAATCTCGGTACAAAGGCTGTCTACGATGCGATGGCGAGTGCTCGTGACCTCGCTCCACACCATCAACCACGTCTTATCTTTATTGATACTACTGACAGTACACTTTTAGCGACTGCACAGGCGCTGATCAAAAAAGCCGAACATGCGAACGAAGTGCTCTTCATCATCATTAGTAAATCGGGAACAACAACCGAGACGATCGCCAACGCCGAGATTCTCCTTGCCTCCTTCGCTGATCGTTTTGGCCGTAATGCGCGGCGAGTGATCGTAATGAGTGAGACGGGCTCACCACTCCTTACTGCTGCGCGCGAGCAGCAGATGCATACGCTTGATTTGCCACCGACTGTTGGTGGACGATATTCTGTCTTTACGCCGGTTGGACTTCTACCACTCGCACTCATGGGCTTCGGGGTGCGTGAGATGCGGACGGCCGCGCATACACGAATTGAAAAATCCCTCCACCCCGATGTGGTCCTCAATGACGCAGTGCTCTCAGCCTTGACGCAATATTATTTTTATCGAGACAACATTCGCCAGCACGATACCTTTGTCTTTACTCCGGCTCTTGAATCAGTTGGGAAGTGGTACCGGCAACTTCTTGGTGAGAGTATTGGGAAATCCGTGGTCGGAGATGATACGAAGCGGATTGGTATCACACCAACCGTGACGGTTGGGTCAACCGACCTCCATTCAGTCGGTCAGCTCTACCTCGGTGGGCCGCGTGACCGCCTCACGACCTTTGTCAGCATTCAGAGTCGACCTGATGTTGAAGTGCCGAGTGAACGTGCGTGGCCAGACATTGTGCCGATGATTAGCGGCAAAAGTGCCAACACCGTACTTGGTGCCATCGAAGCTGGCACCAAAGCGGCATACGATACGAACAACCTCCCGTACCTCGAACTGAAGCTTGATGCCCTGACACCTGAAGCAATTGCCGATTTTATGCAGTTTAAGATGTGCGAGACAATGATGCTTGGGCATCTCTTGCGCGTTAATCCGTTTGATCAACCGCATGTGGAGCAGTATAAGACAGTAACTCGCCAAATCCTTGAGCAGAAATAACAACAACGGTATGCACGAATCAAAACGTCGGAGTTTAATGAAAGGACTTACCTGGCGTATCACTGCCTCAGTCACTACAATGCTCATTGTATTTTTAATGACCGGGAACCTCGCCCTGGTCGCTGGGGTAGGGTTGGCTGATGTAACCCTTAAGGTCTTGTTTTACTACATGCATGAACGACTATGGGGGAGGGTGCGTTGGGGAATATTAGGGGTTGAACCTCGAATTAAATAGTGTAATTACCACACCCGTGCGTTGCAAAACCTCGATTTTCTGGTATCATGCGGGCGCATAAGGTACTCCTCGTGCATCTATAGTTCATGTCCTTGATTTCTACCGCATACGCCGCTGAAAGTGCTCACGGCGGCATCCATGTTGCTCTCGCGCCCTATGTGGTGGGACATGTCTTTGGTGTACCTATTACCTCAACCCTCATTACCGCCTGGCTCGGTATGGTCATTTTGACCATTATCGCCGTCCTCGTCCGGCGTCACCTTGCCCTGGTGCCAGGTAAGCTCCAGAGTGTGATGGAGATGATGATTGGTGGGGTCTACGATTATATGGCTGACGTGCTCGAGAGTAGACAGCTCGCCCGAAAGTATTTCCCGATTGTCATGACTATTTTTATTTTCATCCTGACTCTCAACTGGTTTGGTCTTTTCCCTGGTGTTACCTCAATTGGATATTATGCCGGTCACGGGGAAGAGTCACACTTCATTCCATTCCTCTACCCATCAGCGACCGATCTTAATATCACCCTTGCTTTTGCTTTGATTGCGTTCTTCACCATTCAGTTCTCTGGTATTGCGGCGATTGGTGCCTTTAAGTACGCGGGGAAGTTCATCAACTTCTCATCACCACTCAATTTTGCGGTGGGTATTATTGAACTCATCTCCGAAATTGCTCGTCTCATTTCATTCTCATTCCGACTCTTCGGAAACATCTTTGCCGGGAAGACACTTCTCGTCGTCGTTATGTTCTTTGTGCCATACTTCGTGCCGGTACCAATTATGGCGTTTGAAGTCTTCGTCGGATTTATCCAAGCCTTTGTGTTTGCGATTTTGACGTTGTTCTTCATCAAAATTGCGACCGAAGAACCAGCACACTAGCCCCGTTAGAAGCTTCTGTCTAAATCAACAATAGAACAGAAGTCAGGAGGGAAGCTTCTAACGGGACTAGTGGCTGATAACGAGCAGGGAATATTATTCTCTCCTCGCGTTGTCCATTAGTAACGAGTATTTTTACTCACATTCACACATAAAGTATTTATTATGACAGAAATAGAATTGGCTTTGGAAGCCGCAGAACTGAGTGCTGAAGCCGTGAAGTCTATCGCTATGGCGATTGCTATCGGTGTTGGTGTATTCGGTCCAGGTATTGGTATTGGTCTTCTCGTGTCTAAGGCACTTGAGTCAATCGGCCGCAACCCAGAAGCTGCGAAGCAGGTAATGACCCCGATGTTCATCGGTATTGCAGCGGTAGAAGCGCTTGCTATTTTTGCACTTCTCGTCGC
>CALMKR010000038.1 GCA_937867625.1 uncultured bacterium
TCATTAGATACCATTAGACGGTTTATCTCCATCTCAAAGCCCCTACGTCCCAAAGAGTCGTCTGCTCCTTTATATCGACTATAAATAGCCTTAGAAGCATCAGCAAAAGTCTTGCCTGTTTTTGGATCTTTGAGCCTATCTGAGAATACGTACGATTTGTACGATGTTTCCCCTCCCTCTACTTCGGCCGAAGCCATGCCTGGGTGGGAAGGTACCCCAGCTGCATCAACAGGTATCCCTCCATTCTCATGGGAAGGACCGTTGTATTGAATAAACGCATCTTGCGTTCTATCTTGTAATTGTCCACCTTGGGCCATATCTGGTTGTACAAAATTATTACTAAGTTGTTGAGCCCCAGACATTGCCATACCAGCAGCTGGTCCTCCTAAAGCAGTTGCCACCATAGGGGCTGCCATATTCTGAAGTCCTCCCACGGTGTCTGTTACACGTGCTAGATCTTTACTAGAGTACATGTCGTTTGATATGATGTCTTTATTCAAAGGGGATAATGCTAAATCTCCTACTGTTAGACCTACGTCTTTTATAAAGCTACCAAACTTCTTCTTTGGTAAACTTTGCCTATATCCCATCTTGAGTAACTGCTCATTACTATAAGGGTATGCTGTAGGCCTTTGTTCAGTCCACTCACCACGATAGTCCATATAGAAAGGAGCACTTCCAGCTGTTACAGGAGTTATTCCTATTGGTTGTGCGCTTACATTAGTATCGGGCATTCCACGCATAGGCATCTTATCCACAACTTGATCCTTTTTATAGATAACAGGTTGGACTGGCTTTTTATAAAGCGGAAACTCTTTAGTATAGTCGTACGCTATGATCTCACTTGGCTTGAGTCTAGGGTGTAAATACTCTTCATAGACATGCGTCTGATATCTAAGACTTGGAGCATCAGCATTTACTATACGGGTTCTTGGATTTAAATGTCTTCTGAAATAATCCGTACTATTAAAAGCGTCCAAACTGTCTCTATAAGCTAATAGGTTAGGATCTCTAGGGTCACGCACATATACGGTGTCATTTCCTTTTCTCTACCACTAGGAGTTCTAGCCGATAATCTGCCACCAGAACCAAACTTCTTAAGTCCATTAAGCCCAGCACCAAACAACGACTCAGGTAATACATTAAAATCTACATCCATAGGACCAAGCTTAGCAGACTCTGCAAACTGATTGCCTACACGCATGCTAGTCTCGAGCATCTTATTAGCCATATCCTTAGTCATTCTACCTGCTTCTATATCCTTAACAACATCTCTATAATAGGGCATAAGACGAGTAAGCTTATCTAATACTGCTCCTTTATAGCTGTTCATTATAGGTTCTCTATCCTCACCATAATAGCGTTTCTTTAGGCCCGAGAGTTTAGGAAACATATCTATGTGATGGAGCCTACCATCAGGAGTATACATTATGTTATCACCTACACCATCAAAGTAAAAGTCTTTATCCAAAGCAGCAGTCTGCTGACCAAATCTCTTTATATCAGCTTTACCTAAACGATCAAACGCTACGTCTCTTGACATAATCTTAAATGGTTTACCTGAAGGAGTAGTACCTCTAGTCGACATAAGATTTTCACCTTGGATTCTAGGCATTATCTCTAACATAATATCGTTCTCGTTCTCTGGTACTTTAACGCCCATAGAAGGAGCTATATCAAAACCTTGTCTATAAGGATCGTAAGCTTCAACATATTGTCTAGCAAAGCCAGGTGAATTAAATGCTTGCTGCGCATCAGTCATAAGTGTACTACTGACATGTGCAGCATTAGATCCCTTAAGGATAAAGTTAGGATCAGCTACTAAAGGCGATGGGTTTATACCGCGTCTACTGTAAGAACCTTTACCTAACTCATCTGCAATATTAACTTGTGTATTTATAGGTTTACCGAAGTCATAGATTGACTTAGGTAACAAGCTATACTGAGATGCTGTTGGTGTAATAGGCACATCCGCGTTAGTAACAAAGCTATTAGGACCAAGATTACCTGTCTGAAATGTATTACCAGATCCAACAGAATACGAACCTGGCTGTAATGATGGGCTCCAATCTGAGGTACTATTTAAAGTCTCAGGCCCTCTACCTAAGGGCATACGTCTAATGTTAGAATTTAATCTTGCATATGCGTTACTATCTAGGTTTTTAACAATCTTATCACGCATATCATGTATAGGTAATCTTGCATTAGGTGGAAGTTCTAGATTACGCTTCGCTGCTTCCCAATTCTGCCATGCTAGATATTGATCCGCTTCTGGAATATCTTTAGCATAACTTGTACGACCCATCTCACGAACCACATCCCCCGGATCTCCTTTTGTTAACCAAGGGTTATTCAAAGAAGGCATAGGACTAATGTCATTACGTATTGCGTAATCCATACCATGCCCAGCTATATTACGAGTATTAAACTTATCTAATGGGTATGTAGGCAAGGCGTTGCTATTGTCTATTCCCATACCAACAGACCACCTGTAACGATCTACAGCTTCCTTCTGTAAGTTCTTATAAGAGTCAAAGATACCTTTAGGGCCTTTATTGAACATACCTCTAGCCTGTGTCATGTATTGACCTAAAGCTTGTGTATCAGCACGCTTAGCGGCTGATTGTATGAAGCCTTCTAAAGCTTTTGGTCCCATCATACCACCTAGAGGATTCACTGCGTCTAAAGCCATATTACCAAACTTACCTAAGCCTCTAACGATAGGTGTAGCTGGCAATAACGCTGATTCTATAGGAACATATTCGGCAATACCTTTAGAAGCTAACCAAGGAGCAAACTTACCATTCTGAAATGGTACAGATCTATCCGCTGTAATAGTAACAGGTGGAAGATACTGTTGCGGTAAATATTGCCCAGTACTAGGATCGTACGCAGCCGCAGTTCTTTTAGAAGTAGGTACGTATTCTATAGGAGTTCTTTTCTTTCCCATTATCTTGGAGATTGATTAAGGACAGATCGAATATAAGGTAATATAATCTTTCTGTTGTTAGAGTTTAAATACTCTAATTGTATTGTAAAATAGAAATCACGTAACCTATCCGGAAATAGAACGCGAAGATCTGTTGGAGATAAAGTATTAATAAAGTTAGCAGGGTCGAATATATTACCACTTGCTACATAGACCACATTACGTAAGGAGTTCATTGACCACATACGCTCTTTGCGTTCTACTGTAGAACCTGGTGTAAGCGTAACCCAGTCTGTGTTCTGATAATCATTATAAACACGAACGCGATCCCATGTTTCACTCGCGATGTTATAACCGTCGATATCAAGTACTTCCCCAGGAAAGCCCAATGAATATAGAACCTTTCTAGTTTGTATATCAGGATTGACTAATACTGTTACTGTGGATGGTTCTACTTGTCCATAGAATTCCCCATAGGCCCCATAGTTGTGTAAGTAAAGACTTGATCCATCAGGTGACAGTATTTTATCTCTACCTTGTATATAGATACTAGGTGTAAAAGAATAGAAACTATTGAATGCACTAATAGGTGCGCAATAACTTACCGTCGCACTGTATTCTTCTTGTGCTTGACTAGGTGCAATACCTTCATACTTATAAGGAAGCCTAGAGGTTTTAAATGTAAACCAAGCCTCATTGAATGTTGTATCGTATGCAGCAGTCACACCATAACCTGCGATTGGGTTATCTTCATCTAATATTGTACCCCTTATCTGCGTTCTAATATAAGAATCAAGACCTAAAAGAGGTACAACCTTATTACCACTTAAAGCGTATAAAGCTTTACGTATAGCATCAAAGAAGTATATGGTTTCTACGCCTGCGTATGAACCCTTGGTTATACCCCACTGATGTTTAGAACCTGCGCCTGTGGTCATATATGAATAGCCTTCTAAAGGTTTACCTGTTCCTAATAAAGCCTCTTCAGTTCCAATAGAATCACTTATCATAAACTTAGGTGCTACATTCAGAATACCTATTGCGCTATCTTGAAACGTAGCTACTGTTGTATTGTATGATACTAAGTTATTAAGTGGACCATGCGATCCTTCCAAGTCTAGATAGTTACCTTGTCTAAATATAGCCCAAGACTCTGTGGTCTCACCGTTAACTTTAACGTCAGAGATATAGATACGTGTATCAAACTCATCTACTTCGTTAAATGTAGACGCGCTTGGTTTTGGGAAATACTTAAGTACATCATTTTCGGCGGAGTAGACACTGTTGTAAAGAAAGTCTTCAATTGCCGTAGGGTTGCTATTATCATTGTTACGGTGTCTTAGATGTGTATTAATATAAGTTTCTACTGGAGTGTATGCATTCCAAGCAAGTGCGCCTGGAGGATTATTAGTTACCCAACCATTGCCTAAACCGTCTGAAGCAAAGATTTTATAATTAGCCCAAAGGTTAACAAAAGTATCACCACCAAATACTATAGAGTTAAATGTTTGTGTGTTCTGTGAATAGTCGACAGATTGATAATGACCACATGAAATGTAATCGTTCAAAGCCCTAGCCTCATAACCTTGACCTCCGTATTGATCTGTTAGCAATCTACATATATCACCTAAGTATTTAGTTGAACTATTGATTGCCCCTAATTTAGTATCTATTATACCATCTTGTGTTTGGTAATATATCATAGGCGAAACACCAGAGGATGGTGATTGTAAACCAAGTAATATACCTGAGTTACCTAAGCCTATGGTAGTTAGGTTACTACGTACCACTTCGTTATGAAACACGGGGCTTCCTGTATACCATCGATATGATGGTTGGTTTTGTGTAGAAGTTAATCTAGGAAAGTTAGTAATAGAACGTATAGGATTACTATATGAACGAAAAGCCAAACCATTGAATGGTGCTAAGTTATTAGAACCAGCGCCATTAACAGTTGTTGTTTCGTAATATAATTTAGTATAAAAGAAATCATTTGAACCAGGATCCCTGTCGTGTGGACTAAACAGTTGCGCGGAATATCTATCTATGTATAGATAGTCTGACTGTAAAGAAGCCTTAGGTACAATATCAGTATTTCGAGAAAACTGATACTCTGGTGAATAGAATAATAATGCATCCTTAGCAGCAGCTCCCACAAAACTAGGTGTAGCAGGTGTTCCAGCATCAGGTGCATTCTGTGAGGATGACCAGTTTAATGTACTTGGCAAAAGACTTGGGTGCGCATAAGTTGGGCCTACGTCCATTATAGAACCAATAAAGCCACTAGATAGAACGCTACGATCTTTCAATTCTCTTTTTACTCTAACTATAGAGTATCCTGTTATCTGATCTGACAAAGCGGGTGGTATGGAAACTTCAAATTCTATACCTAATTGATATGTATATGTTTCCTTACTTGAAAAATTATGGGCTACAGTTCTATATTTAACTGTTGATACACCGTCGCTAGAAGCCGCTAATCCATATGTTGCACCTGCAATACCTTGGTTCTCTATAGCTCTAGGAAATCGTATATCACCTATCCATTTAACGTATCCAGGGTTACCTCGTTTGTCATAAAAAACTATTCCGAATCTATAAGTCTCACCTCGTTTATACCCACGATATAAACCAGAAAAATAAGCAGACTTATGGTTAGGTATAGCCTGTGTAATCTGATAATTAAAATCATTTAACACTTGCGTAGACGAAACTCTAGTTTTAGGATCTAGAATATTTTTACTATTTATATTGTTACCATTGCCAAATTGAGTATTCTTATCTTCCAGCAATGCTCTATCTACAAATGTATATTTTATATTCGGGCCTTCACCACCAAGTGTAACACCGTCAGATTGGTATTTGAATCTATCGTGATTATAATGAAAATCTAAGAATTCGGTAGGATGGTGATTATGTGGATTTATAACATCGTCATCTAAAGGTATTCCCCATGTGTCTACATTCAATAGATCGGGTGTAATATAACTAGTTGACCCAGAACCAACACATGTGAAACGATACGCCCTTGCATCGAAGTCAGCATCAAAACGTTTGCTACTTTTAATGTTACCAGCAAGTAACATGTTATTAGATGTAGTAATAGTTTTACAAGTAGTAAAGAAGTTAGAAGAAAGTAATAAAAATTCTTCTAAAGTAATAGTTTCAGCATTCTCTAACCCGGAATAGTCCACACGTACTGAGCTACTGGCGTTAATAGCAATAGGATCAAGTTGTAATACTTCTGGTGTACCAGAATACGATGTGCGTTTTATGATGACTGGTTGTAGATAATCAAAGCTATTATCTATATTATCAATCTGCCATATGATTCTTTTGCCTGTTGGTACTGCTGGAGTAGTAAGATCCTCTCCTACTATCTCACAGTATGAAGAATGTGAATCATCCTTTCTGTATATCGACACTAAGTTACTAGGCATGGCAATAGTAGACAGTGTGCCTGAACTACGTTTGAGCCTATAAGTTAATTGGTATACAGCTATATCCACAGCTCCGCCTGGTGCCACCGCGCTTAGTATAGGCGGTGTGAAAGAGCTTGCAGGAAATAGATTGGTGTTATCTGGACGTACAACAAAAGCTAATGGATCTACAACATTGAGGTATCTAACATAGTTAAAGTTATCTGTCCAGTATACCTTTTGCATAGATACGTTTTCGTAACGGCCTACTGCTTGTATTGGATGTTGTGTTGTAAAGTTTAAGTAGTCATTGTAGATAAGAGTCTTGGTTGCAGCTAATGTTACAGGATCTATAGACAGTAACCATATTTGACCTAAGCTAGCTGGATCCACTCCTCCTGGATCTACTGTTGTACAATCTGTAGTGAATACATATATATCATCACGTATATTAGTATACCCTATGATTGTAGGGTTGTTTATAACAGGTGAGTAGTCACTGTAAAGCACATCTGGATTAGATGGGTCACCTACTGGCCCAAAGGTCCAATCAGCATCAGCTGTTAAGTCTATAGTTAGAGTTGTTACACCGTCTAGATACGCGATGTATAACCCGTCTTCATCAAAGTAAGCATAGACATTGTATACATTGGAAGCGCTGTTTATGAAAGAAGCAAGCCACTGATAAAACATTAGAGCATTATCAAATGGTAATACAGGCCAGTTAACATCAGAGTTGGTTATGGTCTGAAGTATTTGGATATCGGTAATACCTATAGTATAGTTAATCTCTAATGTAAATTCTGTTGCAGCTGTTAATAGTCCAGGTGCAAAACCATCAGTGGTTGTTATAGCTAACACATTTGAAGTACCATCAAAGGTAGTAGCTAACGTATTACCCTTAATGTTTTCAATAGCAAGGGTAGACTGGCCAAACTCAGACAGTATACGTATGTTAGTACCATTCAATATACTTTGAGAATAGTCAGGCGCGATCTTAGTAAGATCGGCGTTCATACCTTTGTTAAATGTGTTTAAATGCTCTTTCATTAAAGCTTATCTATTTCTAATGCAATATACATTGTGTTAGGCGCAGTCTTATTTCCTCCAAAGTAAATACCTTGTTGCCATCCAAAGGCTACACCTGAATGTGGATAATCAACTGTTATTGTCTCTGTTTTACTTAAGTCACTTGGTACAATTGTTAACTTCGCTGAATTCTCTGTATTATTTAAGAATAATGCTACAATCTCATTCTTTGTGACTTGGTAGTTAAGCTTATGCTTTTGAGAAGGTATATACCGTTTACCACCCACGTGTAAATATATGAATAGTTCTATATAGTCTTTCTTAGATCTCCAGCCTACGCGTACAGAGTCTGTGTTAAAATAGCCGTAGCTATAGCCAAATAGTTTGTTTATATCTCCAGCATCTGTTCCTAATACAGCAGGATCATAGAAGCACGTCTCATCAAAAGAAACTAAAGCAGACATAGCAGTACGATTGTTCTTACCGCCGCAGGGTAACAGGCATCTTTTAGTTGGATAATGGCTACCTTTATTTATAGTATAATTCATTATGGATTTAAGTTTAAGTTTTGTGTAGAGTTTAGATCTCGGAAGCCTTTATCGAAGGCATTTAAGTTAGGAATCAATCTTATCCATTGACGTT
>CALMKR010000039.1 GCA_937867625.1 uncultured bacterium
AGACGTTTTCATCGGTTAGCTTCAGCCATACAGGATTGTCTATTTTAATAGAGAATAGATCGTCGTCTACGTCCATGACGAACTTTGTTCCATAGCGAGCTTGGACAGTTCTAAGTAAAGTGTAAAACGATGGGTTCGTCATATACATCGACCAGATAATGTCGTATTCACCTAGTTTCTTAGCGGCTGACTCAAGTTCTTCAGGAGTGAATTCTTTGAATGACTTGTACTTCTGTATATTTGGGATGGGGCTTATCTGTTCGTCAATCTGCCAATCTACGTGTTTTTTAAGCTCGTCTATTTTGTTTTTTATACGCCATAAATCAACGGCTTTCTCTTTCTTTTTGTCCTTGCTGAATCCGATTCCATGAATTACTAAAAGCTTCATGTGACCCTCCTTATTTATTACCAAGTTACTAGAGATGGATGATTTCCTGCACCAATTGTTACATCGTTTCCAGCGATTCTTTCTAGTAGGATTCTGTATCCGTCATTTGTCGTGATGAAATATCCATCATCTGTAGTAAGGTAGACGATTAATGATCCACCTACTGTGTTTCCGCCTGTCCAAGTACTACTCGTCGGCCGGTCACCAGCCACCACAGCACCAGAAGGTATAGTTGAAGTACCCCATGATACTGATGATGGATGGTTGCCTGGAGTCATGTATTAAGAACCCACCAGCCCGGTCGAGACGGGTCGTCTACATACATCAATTGTGCTTGTTGGTATGGAGTAAGAGTTAGATCGGTTCCAGCTGAGGTAAATATCCTACTTCCTGCTGTTGAGCCCGTATTGTGCTTTAGGACAAGATTTTTAGAAGCGTGATTGTTAATTACCCATTTCCATTCTCCCGTTAGGACACCTTCAGGAACAAATCCAGTTATTGCGTCATTCGTTGTTGCTGGAACCACCATTATACAAGTGCTGTTAGTGGCAAGGTCGTTAACGCTCGAACCTACAGTCGTGTAGTCGTCGTGGTCGATAAAAAGTTTATTGTTTATAGATTGGATGCTCATGTTAACTCAAATTCTGTAGTGACAATATTTCAATGTGCCAGTTAATAGTATTAGATGCCTTTCCGGTTACCTGTATGTCTATGGTTTGATTGGTAGTATTCGCCACGATGTCTAAAGTTGGTGCGGGTCCTGAATAATCTCCAATGGACTGCATAACAATACTGCCATTACCGCCGTTAGGTGAAGCTCTGACTACATTTCCTGCTGGTGCTCTGCGGAACACAGCTTTGGCTTCGATACCTTGTGCTGCGGTGAAGTCTGATTTTATAGCCGTAGCAGTTGCACGAACATACGTTGCTCTACTTACAGCAAGTGGGATTGAATAAGCTACTGTAGGCGTAGCATCTGTAGTTTGAATTTTCTCAATTACCCTGACATTACGTCGAGTGGTTGTTGAATTTAGTATTTGTCGTGTTTCAGCCATTATGTCCCCACCGTGTATGTTCTATAGGTTGTTACCCATGATATGTTGTTTGATGCTGCGCCTGTGACTTGAATAAGCGCATTACCACTTGATGGGTTAACCGTACATGCCCAGCCTGCCTGATCTTCAGCAGAGAATATACTTGCCTCTCCTACTTCCGTAGCTGTTCCTGCAACATTCTTATAGCAAGCAGTGATGATGTAAGCGGCGGCATCTTCTGCCGTTCCAGAAGCTCCACCTGTCCTCCTTGCTACTACTCTCGCTTCTATCATTACGGTAGTGGTGGTTGGGATGGCAATTGTTGCTAATGTTGTTAATGTAGCATCTGTAGTTGAAACATTAGCAGAAGTTCCATATGTAGCAGAGCTTACTAGGCCTAGAGCAACTAAAGCTGTAGCAACATCTCCCGTTTGCTTTTCTATAGGTGATGCGTCATAAAAAGCAAGCTTATCAGATGCTAAATTTATAGAGTCACCTTCTATAGTCGTCTTACCCGTACTATTACCAAATGTCTGAATGCCAGTTTCTCCGTTACTGCCGTCTTGGCTAGAGAACACTACAATTTCACTATCCTCAGTCGATGTCCCTGGGTTTGCCGCCGGTACGTCAGTACTAAATGTTCCGCCACCTGTAAGAGTACCCGTGTGACCATTCCCCGACGCATCCGCTGTCGTAGTGCCGGATGATTCGTTGACCTTCCAATGTCCAATTAGATTTGTAGTAGATGGATCGCCGCCAGTAGACAGAGTAGTAATCTCAGCACCGCTTAATTCTCTCGCATATAATCTATGATCGTCTGAAAGCCCATTTATCCTATTCGTACCAGTGTCACCTATGAAGAAGTCACCTGTTGCACTACCCGGATTATTTGCATTAGTAATTGTAGAGTTTAAAGTACCCCCTACATAAAATTTATATGACGTGCCGGAGTGAGTGACTGCAATATGAACCCAAGTTCCTGTTGTAACCAGAGTTGAGCCTGTGTCGCTGATGTCTACAACTCCCGGTAATGTGCAACGTAATTTACCAGTACTCAAAACTGTTAGCGTATAGTTTTTGTTAAGGATGCGAGGATTATTGGTTAGAGTAGTGAGCTTTACCCACGCTGACAATGTAAAGGCAGCCGAAACATTCAAATCACTAGCATGTGGAATACGCACATAGTCATCTACTCCATCGGAAACAAGTGAATGTGGCGTACCAATCGCCCCATCGACGACGTTATAGAAAGTAACATTGCCTGATGCGGCAGTTCGTTTAATTCGAGACTTATTCTCATCGCCAGTCGTCTTGATAAAGAATTCTGGATCGGCTCCATGTAGACCACTTGCCGCTCCTGTAGCGGTGAAATCATCTATTATACTTCTAGTTGCTTCTGGAAGATTCAGATAACGTGCTGTTGCGGGTGTACCCCACAAGTTGTTGCTTAGTTTATTGCTGTTGTGCGTAGTAGTAGAGGTAGATTCAAGGTTATACTTAGCGACGTTAGGATATGCACCATTCGTTGTGTTGTTAAATGAGTTGCCTATGAAGGCGTTATCAGTACATGCTGAGCCATTCATATAAATATCGTCGTAAGTATTGTCTGTATATTGGCCATTGAACTTAAAGTTATTGCCTATGAATACAGACCTATTGATACCCTGCATATCAATACCATGACCCTGTGAGCCGTATATCGTGTTACCAATAAACTGGCAATCATCAGCGTCAGAAATGCTCATGCCGTTGCTATTTATATCCGTTGCACCGTCGTAGCGCCAACCTGCTCGGAAGAGTTTATTTCCTATGACAGATATGCGTCCAACAGCTTGAAGTGCCATGCCGGAACCTTTGTCGCTTTTAGATTGGTTTCCCATAACAGACCCATCGCCAGCGTTAAATACTTTGATTCCGCCGGAACCATTATGTGAGGTGTAGTTATTAGTAAGGTTTACATTGTTACCGTTTTCCCACCAAATGCCGTACACATCGTTGTACTCACTCCGACATTGAGAGACAGTACACCCATTCGTTGATTCGACAGAAATACCGTTTTGCCTCGTATTGTAGGCATAAATATTTTCAACAGTTACATAGTAAGTATTCTGAGCATCATGCCTAAGGCGTAAACCACAACGCTCTGCAGAGGCAGGAGTAACTGGTTTGTCGGCTGGCTGATTAGACTTATTGCCATCTATAGCAAAATTTCTATAGTGAACATTCTCTTGTGCGGTCACAGCATTACCGTCACAGATAGTATCAGTATTGGCATTTGCCTTGAGTTTTATAATGGAGTCTTGACCTACACCAGCGAATGTAAAGTTACTAGTGACGTGTATCAGCCCGTCTACTATGAATGTTCCAGTAGGCACGAATATCATCCCACCACCAGCTGCTACAAGATCAGCGTAGGCAGATTCAAATGCTGCCGTATCGTCAGTTACACCGTCTCCTGTGGCATTGTATGGAGCTGATGTAACATCGAACATTGGTAGACTAACCGCACCAGAGAAACCAGCAAACAAATCTGCTTTAGTGATGATACCTGTACCACCTCCACTAGGAGAGTTATCTGCAACTAGAAAATCTATATCTTCTAGAGATTCAATTGGGTCTAGTTGTGCGGTAGTCTTTTCTTGCACTTGATTAAGCCTGTATGTATAGGTTTGCAGCTATGCGCACTGAAGTAGGGTTGGTTACCCAAGTTGGAGCTACCCATTTAATTTCGATGTAATCTCCAGCGACAACAGCTATAGATAGTGCGGAGTTACTAAAGAATGTCGTAGCCGAGTCATTTGTGACAGCAGCAGATATGGTAGAGTCCGTTGTGTTGTTAAGACGAATACTAGCTGTAGATGTCTCATTTGAACCGACAACACCATTGTTGAAGTACAGTGTACAGGCTTTGATAGTTCCAGAAACTGGGATGTAAAGCCTTCTAGTAGCCGCTGTGCCGTTTGCACCTAATGAAAATAGGCTTCCGAAGTAGTAAGTTGTTGCGTCAACTGGGTTCAGAGAGCCTGTTGATTCAGCAGTTAAAACATACCCGGCATTAGTGTTTAGTCTGTTATTAGTAGGGTCGTAAACTCTATTTAGTATTTCTTGTGGTGTGTATGTAGTGTCTGCCATTTAAGAGACCCTTAATTCGTTAGTTACATTGTTAAAGCACTTATTGAGCACTTCCTGCACAGAGTATTTAGTCGTTGAATTGACTGACGTAAAAGCGCTCATGGAAAGTGAAGATGTGCTTTCATTGAATACTTTGTTAAGTATTTCTTGTTCGGAGAACTGTATGTCGCCGCCTGTTGAAGCCATTAGATTTTTTCTTCTTTCGAGTAGTCTTTAATTTGGTTAGTGATCTTCTGCATTTCTTTTGAATCTTCCGCCTTGGTAGCTTTGATTAAGCGTTCACGCATCATTGCTAAATGCTTGTCGTGTAGTTGTGACTGAATCCTCTGAAAAGTGCGGAAGAACATCTTTCGACGTGCCAATCCGTAGGAAGGGTCATTCATCCAACTCTTTAGAAGAGATAAATCCTTTGCTCGTGAGCTATCTACGTACATCCTTAACTCCGTTTAGTTCTTCGTGTACTGGACTCTCTGTCGTGTTCCGTAGTTGATAGTCGCACCTGGGCCGGCATCGTCAATTTGGTCACCAACTAGGATAACTTCATTCATTTGGCCTTCTCCGATTGCTTCTAGAACTTCAGATATTTCAACATTGAATTTATAGCTAAGCTGCAGAGGAGAAAACGCACCGCTTTGGTAGGTTTCTTTGATCTCTTTTTTTAATTCGTCTGTCATATATCGCTCCTTATGTTGGTGGGGCGAGTTTCCCCGCCCCTAACAATTACTTGTCTTCTTTTTCGCCGTGCTTTTCGACACTTTTCTTTTCAATGACTTCGTAGACTACAGCAGGAGTCGTGTTGAACTTCTGTGCGATCTGTTCAGGATTGAATGCACCTTTTTCGTATTCGGCATAGATACGATTCTCATCGCTATCCTTAGCTTCTTTGTCGTCTTTATCCGTATCGACGACCTTTGGAGGCAACGTAGTTTCAGTCGTTACGCTGATAGGCTGACCTTGCTGTGGCTTGAGGCCCAGTTCAGACTTATCAGCAATCTTCTTCTCTTCGTTACCGAGAGCTACATCCTGTGCTTTACTTACAGAATCAGTAGTTGCCATCTTGTCTTCTGGCTTGTCATTCTTCTTTTGCATATCGTCTCCTTCTTACTTTTGCTTCCGGGCAAATTGATTGCCCTTCATCATGTCTGTCATTTTCTTGCGCCAATCATCTTTTTGCCACCGCTCTTTAAGTTTCTGCGTTTTTAAAGCCTTAGTTTCTGCGGTCTGGGTCGAACCCTTCAACATTCTGCCTGTTCGTTTAGTTGAGCAAGCTCTACTGCATAGTAGGGTTGATTCCCATTGTGCCTTGCTTAGGTGTGGATTCTTAAAGAACAAGACGTTGCACTGGAGGCAATTCTTGCTTGGTTGCTCTTTACGAGCTCGGGCTTTTATTCTGCCCCCAAGTGCTTGCACGTCGTTTCGTTTATGACATGGAACGCATAGGCGTAACCAGTCAGAACGTTCGCGTTTGTATGTATGGCTAATGTTAGCCCAGTGATACATTCGATTCTCGGTTGTTAAGCAGTTTTCGCATTTTTGTGGTTTTCCAAAATGGTTAGCTACCCACATATGTACCGCTGCGTAAGCGTTAGTGTTCGGTAATATTTGTGTCATTGTAAGCCTCCAAAAAGTCTTATGTACTACTTACATTATAACACAATAATGCTGTATATAACAGATTAGGCAGTAGCTCCGGTTTTGCAATTTATCAACCAGTTGGCATTAAGGGTCTTTGCGACGAACGCAGTAGCCCATGCAACAGTTGAGAAACGACCAGCAGTGTTACCACTGTCGATATTCGTGTTAGGAATGATGTACAGCTGTGGCTTATCACCTTCAAGATCCATGACACCGAAGGCGTCAGAACCGTGGATGAAGTTCGAGTAAACCGTAGTTGTTGAAGATTCCGTCTTCTGGTTTGGTGATTCCAGGAAGCGAGTACCATAGAGCAGGCCGATTTCACCGTTATAGATGTTTTCTGCACCATTGTCATAGGTAGTTGCGTTAACCCAGGTTGTATCACCCATAAGGTCGTAAGCTGGGAATGGACCTGTCTTACAGATGTAAGAGCCACGACCCTGATACTTACGAGCCTTGTTGTTCTTAAGAGTACGGACTGCCTTACGGATTTCTGCTGCACTAAGCGTGTTAGAAGCAGAAATGTCAGTAAGAGCTGCCTTACCACCTGCAAGCTGGACTGTCGCACCTGAGAAAAGCTCATTGCGAGTAAGTTCATCAAGCGTTTCACCCATGTTCTGACCGATAACTTCAATCTTTTCCTTGTTATTGGCGTCGATTGAGGTAAGAGTCAAGAAGCGTGAGATCTTAACGGTCGTACCGTATTCAGCAAGCTGAGCTGAGACGGTCGTAGCGGTAAGAGCGACTTCAGCAGGGTTCGTACCTTCTGTAAGTGCGGTTGTAGCCGTAGCGAGAGGAGTGTGGCGAGTAAAGTTAACTGCCTTACCTTCGTTCTTTGGCATAGTGCGAAGCTGTGCACCTTCTTTGTGAATGTATTCGTACTCAGCACGAGCAAGAAATACTTTCTCGTAGTAGGTACTCATTTCCTGGGTTAAACCAGTTGTGACTTGAGCTGCCATTTGTTTGTTCCTTTAAAACAAGGACTAGTTCCTAACCATGCCTAATTTGGCTTCCATTTCAGCAATGGATAAGTCTTTGAAATCCTTGCCGGTTTGATTAGGTGCTGAGTTAGTGGCATTTGGTGTATTGCCCGCAGCACGTTGTTTATTAGCTACCGATTGGAGTACTTCCTGTTGTGCAGCTTTCTTAATCGCGTCTACATTAGCTGAGCCCTTAGCCATTGAGTAAACTGCTTCAAGTGGGATAATCCCGGCGTTTACAAGCTGACCGTATGAATAGCCTGATTCTGATTGCTTGAGTAGTAGTTCTGCCATAGCAGGTTCATGCTCTTTCCAGTCAGGATGTGTATCCTTGAATGTGCCGAGCATCTTATCCCGCTTATAGTCAGCTATAAACTCTTGCATACCATCATCAGTCTGTGGTGCTGCACCTTGTAGAGAACGCTTAAGTTCTGCTGCTTCTTGGGCCTTGGTCGTCATAAGCTTTTCAGCGTTACGAGCCATTTCCGCAAGTTTTGCTACCGCTTCGGGAGATGAAGGATCAATTCCTTTACTCTGTAACCATGATGAGTTGTCATCGGTAGATGGCTCTGTTGGTTCCGTTACGTTTGCTGGGTCTTGGTTCTCCGCCGTACTCTCCTGCGTAACAACTGGTTGTGTAGGTTCTTCTACGCCGTTATTCGCTGGTGTTTCGGTTGTGGTTTCTTCCATTTCCGTTACTCCTGATTGTTAATGACCCTCCGAGAAGAAGACGCGGCAGAATGACTAAAGACGGCGTTAACCTTTCGTAATTATTTTGAAAGTTAACACGCTATATCTTATTGCGACGCAGGACATAGCCCGCGTCCTCATCTCGATTGGTTGTTAATTGGTTGATTGAGCAACCACAAGGCAGCAGTAGACTTCGGAGGGTCTATTGTCCTGCTGCCATGTCGGTGTTCAATAACGGTGCTTTAATAATTTCTAATGCTGAAATAACCCCACTTGCCTTGTCGTGAGCACGTAACGGACTAGGATTTGAGTGGTCATATCCCTGCCTGGTAAGTGCAGCTGCTTCATTCGTAAGGGTCTGAATAATGTACATACCTAATGTGGACTCTAGGAAATCTCTGGTCTGAAGGATTAAATCCTTGTCTTTCATCTCAATCATGCCGACGCTCCTGCAAGTCCTGGAATTAACGGTTCTTGCATACCTGGTTCAGGCATTGCGCCCATTTGAGGCATTTGACCTGGACTTTGTGCAATAATCTGATCGAGCTGTGCTTTATCCAAATCAACAATCTTAGGTAGAAGTGCTCTTTTTACTTCTTCTAAGTTATTAGTAGGGTCTTGGATGAGTAAGGTGTATGCATTCAAAGCTGACTCACGCTCAGAACGCATTTGCTGTTTGTGATTGATGTTTAATATTACGCGAGGTTCGTAGTCCTGATTGTATTTACGTGGGTCGAATAACTTAGGTAGGACACCTTTATTGCTGTTTGTTGGGATGAGTAATGGATCATCAATAAATACCCGAATAAGGAGAAATGTCTTACGTGCAAGTGAACGAAGTGGGCCGCGTTCAAGCGATTTAACTTTACGTTCGATTCTTTGACCTGACTGAGCAACTTGTAGGTTAGCTTCAGTAGCAGTGATGTCCGCAGTAGAACCAACTCCCTTAACAACCTGATCCGTAGCAGTGACTTCACGAATATTGTTCTTGATAGAATTTTCTTCTGTGAATGCCGCATTTGGAACATTAGAACCAGGAAGGGCTTCAGTCTGGCCGGCTTGAGCGAAAATGACTCCACCAGGAACGTTCAATGACTTAGCCTGAGTCTTTATGGAAGGATCGACACGATAATTCTGTAGGAGAGCACGAGTAATCGCGTCACTCTTTTGGTTCGTGACATCGTTAAGACGCTCTTGTTCTTTCCAGAAGGTAGAGATTTCACTCTTACCAACAAGAAGTGATTCATCCTTATAGTTAGCCCAGGTAATACCTGGCATGTAGCACTTAAGGTCGATACCTTTTAGTTTTGCCTGTGTAACAACAGGATGTTCGATGTCTTCAGCTAGGATCTTACGGTTAACGACTGTGTACAGCCGGTCTTCTTTTACAATCTCTATAACTTCTACCTGACCCGTACCTTGCTCGGTACTTGTGGTAGACATATACATCATGTCTTCTTTAAGCTCTTTGTCTGTTTTGTCTTCTTCGGCTTTGGTTGGAGTCGTAGTAGCCTCTGGAATCTGGTCTAAGCCGTGATAGCGAGGCTTTTCTTCCTGAGTGACAGGATCAATAATCTTCTCATCTTTGAGGTCTTTTAAGTACGCAAGATACACGCGGCCTTGGAACTTACCATTCTCATCTTCTGAAGAATTAGGGTCGAAGATATAGTTAGGAAACGCTACAGTAGAAAGTTCTGGATGGTCGAACTTCCAGGTAAGCCACCACGCACCTGTACCTATACGAAGCCCTGAGTTAACAAGCTTCTCTAACTTTTCGTCCCAGTCACCTTTGTACCAGAAGTAATCATATAGAGCATTTAAAGCGTCGAGATCTTCATCACTTAGTACGCCGCCTTGGATAGTGTCTTGGATTTTCTGGGCTAAATAAGCCTGCTTGATAATCTCAGCGTCATTCGGGTCTATATCTTCAGGCATAGGAACACCAGTAACATACTTGTCCTGGATGTATTTATAAATATCTTGTGGGATGAAGTCTGTGTTAAGTTCTCCAGAAACAATCGCAGAGGTAATCGTTTCTACTGTAGAGAACGCCATAGGAACGAACGTGTCAGACACACCACGATAGCGGTTAGCACGTACACGTTCGTTGTTATACAACTTGTTATCACGTATCCAAGATGGTTCGATACGCCGTTTGTATGAGCGCCAAGACTCAAAGAGCTCCATTATTTCATGGAGTTTATCTTCCTCTTTTGGCGCTGTAGTTTTAGGTGTTTGCTTAGGCAAGTCAAGCCGTACAACACCGTCTTTAGTCTTACTCATTATACCTTATTTTTGGTTTGTTTACGAGACTAGGCTTTCTAACTGCCTAACAATTGAATGTTCAGCCATTTGTATCGCGTCTTCAGTTGAGTATCTAAATTCTGCTTCACTAACTAATGGTGCAAGTAGAACATGCAAAACTTCATGCAGTGCTACCCTTTTAATTTCTAAATCGTTTTTTGGCCTAGTATTATCCCAGTTGGTAGTAAACTTAATCGTCGCAGCCATAGCATTAGTACTCCAAGCTGTTTGTGCGTACGCAGTTTTGAGTTTAGTATGTTCAAAATATAGCCCCCAGTTCTTTAGCCCAAGAGTAGTTTGATAATCAACGCAGTAAGATTTAAACGCTTCATATTCAGCTTTAGTTGTTCTCATTTCACCTCCTTCCTAAAGCTCATATGCAATTCATAATCAGTAGACGGCTCTAGTACACGAGAAAGTAAATCCGGGAATGAGTCAGTCAATGATTGTTCGGTAAATCCATTCTTGTGATACTCACCTAACGTAGACTGGGTACCGTACAAAGCCATCATGTTGAATGGTTCTGATGGGTTATTTATAAGTTTCTGACAAGTCTTGATAATGTCGGGACACCTGATTTCTATTCTTCCGCCTGGTTTGAGTACTCTCACCCAATCCTTACGGATCGATTCCCATTCTTCCCTAGAGAAGTGCTCTACTACATGCGAAGCATAAATGTTATCAACTGATTCATCGTCAAACGGTAAGGGACGTGTAAGGT
>CALMKR010000040.1 GCA_937867625.1 uncultured bacterium
CGATTCCCGTTTCCTCTTTCCTCTCTAATAATCACTTGCTACCTCCAGAGACTACACTGGCAAAACTAAAGGCTTCCGAGACCGTAACAGTCTCTTTGGGCGCGTCATTCACAGCTAATTCCAAACAGGCACGGCATCTCAGAAGGATCAATCCATGGCAGCGCTTCCGCAAGCGTCACCTTTTCGTCATCAAGCGGAAAGTATCTCTGCTCAAGCTCTTCGTCTTCGAGTGGGCGCGTTGAGGATAGAACTACTAATGCGTCCACATTGAGATCCTTCGCCGCTTTAGCTGCGACCATTTCGGCACTTTCGCCGATCCAGTATTGTGTTTTCAGCACTTGAAATACTTGAGATGCCATATTGTCCTCCTATTTGAAATTCATTATTCGGCTACCTGTCGGCAGTCGAAAGTAAATACTCTATATTTGTCCGTATCGCACTCTTACCTTTTCTGATATCATTTCACCAGCTAGCCTCTGGCGGCACTCCACATCCCCCGCCATGCTCACATCGCTCTCCCGCCGTTGCTAAATCATCCATTAATCTTTATTTGCAATTTAATACTTTTGTCGTAGACTAGATTCGGTTTGGCGCGTTTTGCGTCGCCTTGGCTAGTCCATAGGTGGCCTATGAATAAAATATCCCAGGAGATTGACCTATTCCTCGAAAATCGGCGGGCGAAACATTTGTCTGCGAGTACTGTCAATTGGTACGCCCAGCAGCTTTCTACCTTTTCGCGTTATGTGGATGAATGCGGGCTGCCGGCTGACGACCCTGACACGATAGAAGCCTTTCTTATAGCGCAACAAAAGACCAACATATCTGAATCGACGCTTCATGCACGCTTTCGAGCCATCCGCGCTTTTATGCGCTGGTACGAAAAGCGATCTCATCGCAAGCGACAGACATTTGATAACCCGGTGGATTACATCGACGCTCCAAAGGTGGCGAAACATAAGCCGCGAGTGGCGGACCCTAACCACCTGAAAAAGCTACTGATGTTCATCGGCTCGGCTTCGTTTGCCGATATCCGTGACAAGTTTATCGTTCGCTTGCTTTGGTCAACTGGGGTGCGCATCAATGAGGCGTGCAATCTGACCCTGAACGACGTAGACTTGGTTGCGGGCTTTGTCCTGGTAAGGGATGGCAAGGGTGGAAAGGATCGGCTGTGTCCCTTTGGCGAGGATTTCAAAACCGCTTATCTTGAGTATCTGATGAATCGACCAGCGACCACCTGTGAAAAGTTGCTGTTATCGGCTGGGGGCAAAAAATCGTATTACTCAGTAGGGTTGTTGCCCAACGGTGTGCGCCAAATGCTTGAGCGCCGATGCGTGGATGCTGGCATCCAGAAGATCAATCCGCACTCGGTCAGGCACCTTTACGCGATTGAACGCTTGAATAACGGAATGGCGCTCAGTGCTGTAAGTAGTGCGATGGGACACACATCGGTTTCGTTTACTGCGGCGAAATATGCAAAGTGGGTTTCAAGTGGCTTGCGGCGGGAGTATGATAACGCGACGAAGAACCAGAAGAATCAGAGCACATGATTTTTCGTCATGCGCTTTGGAATAAAAAGTCAGGCGCTTTGAGATTTGTTAATCAAAGTACGTGACTCTTAATCAGCGGGTTCAGGGTTCAAGTCCCTGGTGAAGCACAGCCCACCATTGGTATGGAGACGTGCGCCAAACCACAATCGTCTCCATACCAAAACGTAAACGTTTTGTAACTATGTTTTTAATGTGCAGTATGTATAATTTGGTGAAATGGTGATATCGGTGAAGAGTGGCTGATTACGTGGTCACTATGAAGAATCTTGATAGTAACCAACCACGCGTCATGCGTGTTAGGCGATTGACAATCTCTCAACTTGCCGGAAGGAAGATGGTCAATCATATATGAGTCACTCATTGTATTGCATCATTAACGA
>CALMKR010000041.1 GCA_937867625.1 uncultured bacterium
ACATTTATTGTTCCCCTTGGAACCAAAATTCGTTCGCTCGTTGATGGGGAAGTGAAAAAAAAAAAAAAACTGTACAGTAATGATTACACCGTTCACGTGGCCAGTAACAGTGGCAGTAACTGGATATTCGAGACCGAACATGTCAATAATCCAACCGTCAAAGTAGGCGACAAAGTCACGGCAGGACAGGTGATTGCCGAGGCCAGTACGCACGATTCGCAGTACCACCCTGGGTTCGGTCTGTATGAAATCGGGATTTTAAAGGGCGGCAACCCTCCAGGGCACGTCTGTTTGTTTAACTATCTTGATGACTCAATCAAAGAAGAAACTTTTGCAAAACTCCGTGCATTCTACAAGGCGTGGGAGACATACATGGGTGACGATACGCTATACGATGAATCAAAAATGGTGATTCCAGGCTGCTATACGCTTGATCCAGTTACCGACAGCAATTCCGGTACTGGGAACTAATATCTTCCGGCAGGACACTAAGTGAGCTTATTCAGCACACCGCGGTTTTTTACGATGTTTTTGTAATCCCATTGAATAGTGATTGATTTATCCAGCCATCGGTTCAGATCTTCTTCCTTAATCTGATTCACATCTGTATATCGCGCTTCGGCGGCTTTGAAACTGCCTTCGGCGTTGAGTCCAGGTTCGTCAAACGATTGTCCGCTCCAAAACAGCAGCTGAACAGCATTTTTTAGTTTCGCGTATCCAACAATCGGATTGCTGTCGATGAACCACACTGGGTGACCGTGCCAGATTTTATTCTCTGTTCCAGGTAATTTTGCGTCAATTATATTTGCTAGCCGCTCGCAAATGATCCGATCATGGTCGGCTTGTGATGAGTTGTAGATTTGGATGGTTGTATTAATCATTACTTTTAATATACACCTACATTCATTGAACGTCATGAATCTATAGACGTTGCGGCTTATTCGGTTTAATATATGCGTATATGAGCATAAGCAAGATATCAGCTAAGCCAAAAAATGAGCGTCCGCGAGAAAAGCTGCAAATCAAGGGTCCTGCGGCACTTTCAGATTTTGAGCTACTACAGGCACTCATAGGTAGTGGGAATGCGCAGGTCGATGTAGCGACTATCGCCCAAGCGTCCCTAAAACTTATACAAAAATATGGAGCTGATGTAACATACGAGCAGCTACAGGCGGTCGTTGGTCTTGGATCTGCCAAGATAACTGAAGTTCTCGCCGCGATTGAGTTGTCCAAGCGCTACCTAATCGATAGTGAACAACCAATCATCGACTCGCCTGCAAAGACAGTTGAGCAGCTCGCTGATATCCGTGATAAAAAACAAGAATACTTTGTCGTCATAACACTTGACGGTGCGAATCGACTAATTGCTAAACGAACTATCACGATAGGCACGCTCACGGCTAGTCTCGTTCATCCTCGTGAAGTTTTCGCAGATGCTATTACTGATCGGGCAGCATCGATTATTGTTGCGCATAATCACCCGAGCGGCTCACTTAACCCATCTCGTGACGATCTAGCTGTAACGAGTCGATTGCTTGAAGTTTCAAAAGTTGTTGGTATTAGGCTAGCCGATCATATTATCATGACGAGAGATTCTTTTGCATCGATACTATAAACAAGACACTTCGGTATTCATACTGGAAGAGCTATAATTATGACAATAGAATTACTACACGACAGGATGATCTACTCATGAACAACAATCCCAAAAACCAAGCCTCTCTTATCTGGAACATTGCTGACATTCTGCGAGGTGGCTGGAAACAGTATGAATACCAAAACGTCATTTTGCCACTTGTTGTTTTAAAACGTATAGACAACGTATTAGCAGGTGAAAAGCAGAAGGTTATCCAGAAGCACAACCAGATGGTTGACCGCGTGTCCGATAGCGGCCTCGATGACTTCCTCAAAAGTGCCGCCGGACGCCAATTTTATAACACCAGTCCTTATGATTTTGAAAAGCTGCTTGAAGACAGCGACAATGTACATACTAATTTTCAGGCCTATCTAGACGGCTTTAGTCCAAACATCAAAGATATCGTGTCAAAGTTTGGTTTTGATGAGCAACTAAAAAAACTAAAAAGCAATAAAATACTCTATCTCGTGCTCAAAGAGCTAGACAAAGTCGATCTCAGTCCTGATGTCGTCAACAATCACGATATGGGATACATATTCGAAGAATTGATCCGCAAGTTCAACGAGCAGTCTAACGAAACTGCCGGAGAGCACTACACACCCCGCGAAGTTATTCGCCTGATGACACGCCTACTACTAGAACCTGACGCCTACAAGATCAAGGGCGACAATAAAATCCTCGAAATCTATGACCCGTGTTGCGGTACTGGCGGTATGCTCACCATTAGCAAAGAGCACATCATTCAGGAGATTAACCCAGACGCAAAAGTATATTTGTACGGTCAAGAGCTCAATAGCCAAACATATGCCGTCGCTAAGTCTGACATCCTGATAAAGGGCGAGAATGCCGACCTTATAAAAGGCGGCACCGGCGAGCATAGCGAAGACAGTACGCTCGCAAACGATCAATTCTACGACAAAAACTTCGACTACGTCATCGCCAACCCTCCTTACGGTGTCGACTGGAAGAAGGATAAAGACGCTGTCGAAGCCGAAGCCGCTCGTGGTGATTCAGGCCGCTTCCCAGCTGGTACGCCAGCTGTTAGTGACGCACAACTACTATTTCTGCAGCATATGGTTAGCAAAATGCGCCCAGCCCACGAAGGCGGCGGCCGCGTGGCCGTGGTACACAACGGTTCACCGCTCTTTACCGGTGCCGCTGGTAGCGGCCCAAGTGAGA
>CALMKR010000042.1 GCA_937867625.1 uncultured bacterium
GGACAGTCTGTCAAATTATTTGCTTTCCCATTTGAATTTCTTCTCTTTATTACGGTATTTTCCGCTGTGGTAGGGTACCTCACGGGAATCTTCCCAGCCCGTCGTGCCTCGTCACTTAATCCACTTGATGCTATTAGATATGAATGAAATAAGCCACAGAGGGCTTTAGCCCGACAATGGCGAATTTCCGTGAGCAGGGCCTATCCATAATGGCCCTGTCCACGTTTCTCGGAAACCGGGCACCCTCTTTATTCTACTAATATTCAGGTTTTGCGCCGACAATGCCGAATTTTCACGAGTAAAGCCCTATTCCTAAGGGCTTTATCCGCGCCCAACTACTCTGTTCATTGAATTACCCCAGCCGACTATTGCGAACATATTTAGAAAACCTCTTACAGAGGCTGTCCACATTGGTCTATTTGTTTCGTTATCTTCTTACAGAAGCTGTGCACCATATAGCTATTTTATTTCGTTCACTCATAAATTAGCTGATAAGGTCTTGCGAAGCAGGTCCCGTCCCGCTTCTTACTCACAAATATCCACAATGAGTCTTGCGAAATGGGTCGTTACATGACCAGTACAGGTTGCCAGCTATTTTTAGTCAAAATCGCTGGCAACCTCTTGAGGAGTGATATTTATCATTCCTCACCCAGCCCATTTCTCACTATGCCTGATGTCTTTTCTAGGCAGAATCATTTTGTTTCTTGAATCGCCCTCGGTCGACAATGGCAGTATGAAAAATTTTAGATGTGTAATGACAAAAAAGTCAGTTTTTGGGAGTATAGGAACAATTCTTAAGGAATTTTATCCACGGCTCATAAACACTACAGACACTAGTTCGGCTCGTGTGTATGTACCAGAGGCAGGTTGCGGTAATCAATCTCTATACTGCAACAGTAGACAAAAAGTCACCGTATTGATTTCTGTGCATAACTAGTGCATAACTTTCGTTTCTTTCCTATACAATAGAACAGTAATTAGTATGTTGTACAATAAAAATAACCTTCCTCAGTATGTAGAGACTGCTGGAAAGATCACCATTTTATCAGCTTTATCAGGACTGCTCATTTTTTCGTTTATATTTATTTTAAATATTGGTAAAACTGAGCTAGAAAAGGCAGAGGCTACCAGCACAGCCACTACTACCTTGACTGTACTTAACACGCCACCGACATGGGTGGTAGGACAGGAAGGACGTGAAGAGTTTGAATCATCGACCACCACACCAACGAACTCTGGTGATGTAGTCTCATGGGTAGGTACCGCCACTGACGCTAACGGGGCACCATACTTTCTTATCGTATGTAGTACCAATGCTACACCAACCGCACAGCAGTCGACCACGACTCTTGGTACTGCCGCCCCGGTTTGTAGTGCAGGTACTCGTTGGGCTGTTTCTACCGGAACCGATAGTGGCACTGAAGCGAGAGCTGCTACCACGACACTTGAAGCAGGTGCTTTTGCCGAGTCGAATGATTGGTATGCCTGGGTCTGTGACGATGATCCGGTGAATCCACGCTGTAGTACATCATACTCACAAGGTATAGCTGCTACTAACACTTCTCCATTTAACGTCAATCGTCGTCCGGTCTTTACAACTTTTGGAAACAATGGACCGGTTGACCCTGGAGCACTCCTCACCTTTAGTGCAACTGCAACTGACCCTGACGTAGTTGATGCCGAAGACACTCTTTTCCTCGTTGTCTGTAGTGCAGCAACCTATAGTACTTCAACCAATACCTGTTCACCCCTAGACGTTCTCGCGACAACTACCATTGGACAACTGGCGGACCCAGCTGCCACCTATACTTTGCCAGCTATTGTGCAAGACCGAGCATACAATGCCTTCGGCTATGTCTATGATGAACACGGACATGAGGCCTCTGCGGGTGCTCAAGGTGGTAATGTGCCATTCACTGTCAATAACGTTGCTCCGACAGTCGCTGGTGGTACCATCTCACTCAATGGTGGTCTCGATATGACGTTGACAGTTCCAGGCTCGCAGACAACAGGTTTCTCTTTGGACTTTGTTATTGCTGACGCAAATAGTTGTGATGCAGACGGAGGAGGTTCTGCGGATGAAATTATTCGTCCACTTGTCTCAGTGTTCCGTAGTTCAGTTGGTACTACTACATGTAATGGAACTTCAGGTAGCTACAACGCCAACAACTGTTATCCAAGTGGTGTTGCTACGTCAGTCTGGAACCTTTCATGTACCGCCTCTTCTACCTCTTGTACCGGAGCAACCGATGATACAATTAGCTATTCCTGCTCGTTCCCACTTTGGTTCATTGCAGATCCAACTGTGGCTGGTACACCGTTTGATACTCAGGCGTGGAGTGCTGGGGTAGCTGGTGTTGATGATGATAATGCAACAGGAACAATGGCAACTACAACTAGTGCAGTAGATCTGCTCAGTCTCGTTGCAATTGATCTACTTACCAGCACAATTGCGTACGATCAATTGGAACCAGGTACCGGTATGGCCAACCTC
>CALMKR010000043.1 GCA_937867625.1 uncultured bacterium
TTTTTGTTTGTGCAAAAAGCCGCTTTTGTACGATTGTATTCTGTATACTGTTACTATGGTCTATCGACTCGTCGTCCTTTTGTGTATGCTTTTTATGGCTGACTCAGTGTCCGCGGCTACACTCTATATCGACCCACCTCGCCCGACCCTTAATCGTGGGGATGCGGTAACTTTATCGGTACGCCTCGACACCAATGAAGCGGAAGACGAGTGTGTTAACGCAGTTGATGGAGTTATTACTTATAACGAGGCGATTAATCCTGTAGATATCTCTATTGGACAATCAATATTTCCAATCTGGATAGAGCAACCAGTTATAGATAAAGAAAATCGTACCATCACATTTGCGGGTGGGATTCCAAACGGCTATTGTGGGCGAGTAGAAGGTGACCCACGTCTTACAAATACACTCCTTCAAATAATTTTTCGCGCCCCTGGTCTCACGGTCGGTGGTGGAGATGTATCTGCGGTCGGTACGGTTTCGTTTAAACCTGAAACCAAAGCCTTTTTAAATGATGGTTTTGGAACCGAAGCTGCACTTCAGACTCTTGGTGCCGAGTTAACGCTCAATCAAGTGGTTGGAGGTACAATTGTCGATGAATGGCGGGATGTTGTGGCTGCTGATGAGATTCCACCTGAAGAATTTTCAATTACCCTTGAAAAAGATGAGTATGCCTTTGAGAAAAAGTATTACATTGTTTTTAATACCACTGACAAGCAAAGTGGACTTAGTCACTATGAGGTTATCGAAGAACCAATTGAGGATACGCGATTGTTTACCTTTGGTGCTGCAACAACTGTATGGACTGAAGCACGTAGCCCGTATGTTCTTAATGACCAGTCACTCCAGAGTACTATTCGAGTTCGTGCAGTTGATAAGGCTGGGAATGAATACATCGCAACGTTGGCACCGCAGAATGCCCAAAGCATATCTTGGTCATCTATAGTCATTGGCGGCGTACTTGGTCTGGTGATTGTTGTGTGTGTATCATTAGTACTGCTATGGTACTGGCGACGTCGTCGCGATATGCGTGCGACAGATAGTATGTCTGAATCAACGGTAACTGAAATCATATAATATGTTCTTTCGTCTTCTTATTCTTACTCTATTGTTTGGCTATGGCTCAATAGCTATGGCTGCCACCCTTAATGTGTCACCAGCTACCGGAGTGTACGGTAGTGGAAGTACCTTTACTGTGCGGGTAGCTGTAGATACAAAAGGGGCAGCAATTAACGCTGCCGATGGTACGATCACCTTTGACAACAAGGCGTTGCAAGTAGTATCGGTGTCTCGCAGTAGTTCAATCTTCAACCTTTGGACTACAGAACCTGCTTTTTCAAACAGTGCCGGGACTATTAACTTTAGTGGAGGTACTCCAACTGGGTATACTGGCGGGTCTGGTACTGTTATGACTATCACATTCCGCACCCTTGGTTCTGGCTCTGCTCGAGTAAATTTTGGCAGTGGGTCAGTATTGGCAGCGGATGGTCGTGGTACGAATGTCCTTTCGAGCATGGGTAGTGGTGCGTACACTATTTCAGCTGCTAGCGAGACACCAGAACCAGAAGCGATAGTTGAGTTTGTCGCACCTGCAAACACACCAGCAGCACCGAAAATTACCTCAGAAACCCACCCTGACTCTTCGGGATGGTCAAAGGAAAGAACTGCTGTACTACGGTGGACATTGCCTGCAGATGTAGTGGCAGTCCGTACTACCCTTGATGAGTCGTCAACAGCAATACCTACCAAGGTTTATGATAGTCCGATTAAAGACATCACACTGTCAGACCTTGAAGAAGGCGTGTCATATTTCCATATACAATTCAAAAATGCTGAAGGGTGGGGGAAGGTCACTCATTATCGATTGGCGGTTGATACTACAGCACCGCAAAATGTCGTTTTGAGTCTGAAACCCGACAGTAATCTTGCTAATCCAATGCAGATTGTTGTTGCGTCAACCACTGATACTAACGGGTCACCAATCAAGACATTTAAGGTGCAACTTAATGGAGCAGCCCCGGTTGAATACAAAAATGAAGATGGTAAAAACGAAATCAAACTTGAAAACCTTGCACCCGGTCGTCAGACCATTGTCGTTGAGGTAGTAGATGCTGCTGGGAATAGTACCGTCTCGACTTTCACCTTTGAAATCGAATCATTTGAAGCCCCTCGTTTGAGTGATGTACCGGCCGAAATTAGTACTGGTGTAATTCCTGTTTTCCTAGGTACAACACGACCAAATGCCACCGTGGCAGTGACGCTTATCAAGACTGGTCAAGAACCTTCAATCTATGAAGTTAAGAGTGATGAAAGTGGTGCCTTCCGCTTTATTCCGAACAGTGCTCTGACTGAAGGTGTATACACCTTAACTTCAACTGCACATGATGAATTTGGGGCTCAGAGTGGTGTCTCTGACCCTGTTCAGTTTGTTGTACAACCAATGGGACTCTTGCGCATCGGCTCATTCCTTATTGATGTGCTCTCGGTTGTTATTCCGCTCGTTGCGCTCCTTGTTCTTGCTGCTCTCGGTAGTCTTTACTTTTTGGCTCGCTACCGACGTTTCAGAACTCTCCTTAATCGTGAAAGCAGTGAAGTGGGGACAGCGCTTCATACGCAATTCGTGGCGATTGAAACACTTCTCAATAATCATGAAGCGGATATCGTTCGTAGTCGCAAAACTGGTAAACTGACCGCTACTGAAGAAGTTCTTATTACCGACGTGCGTGATGTGCTAAAATCTGCAGAGCGTATCGTTCAAAAAGAAGTAACTGATGTGACCAAACTTACTGACTAACTAAACTACTTACATTTATGCAGCTTTCCAACCGACACTTTATTCTTGGAATTATTGGACTAGGCATCTTATTGTGGGGTATTTCACAGTATACTGACAGTGTTGTAGCAAAAAAACTTGACTCTACCAGTCTGGCTTTGGAAACAAATATTGCTGAACAAGAGTTGGTACTATCAACCATTGCTGATCTCACAAAGCGAAATGAGGCGGATGAGATAACGGAAAGAATTGTGGTTGACTGTAGCCCTAATGAACGGCAGCAATTTGAGACACTGCTCAATAAATTATCGGGTGCAATTTCGCGATCTGAGTTAACTGAACTTGATCGACTCTTTTTTGCTTGTGGTAGTTACTTTGCCAACAAAAAATCAGTTATGGCAGCTCGTATGTCACGTGAAGTAACTGTATATGAAGAATACATTGCTCTGCGCTCACGTATTTTAAAAGTAGATGATATGCTCAGTAATCGGGTAACATTGTGGCAGCGAATAGCTGATGATGAGTTAAAAATGGCAGCTGATTTTACAAAGTTGGTTGAACTGCAGCGTGATATCATCATGGCTCTCCTGGCCGGAAAAAGTCGTGACTCAGAAGAAATTGCCGCCACACTCAGTACCGTCACAGAAATTAAAAACAACATGACGGTTCGTATACAGCAAATTGAGACCACCAGACGAGAGTTGCAAACAATATGAAGTCAGTTCGGCAGGCATTTTTAGGGTTCATAAAAAAACGACGCCCCGTGCCGCCGAATCGGACGGTGCGCTACATGTTCTCTATTGCATTTTTGATAGCAATTATTTTGAGTGTGGCGTCGGTTGTCGGGAGTTCAAAGTCTGTCATTATGCTTGAAACCAAGCAAAAACAACATGCCCCCGGGGAAGCCTTTTCAATTGATATCTATGCTGTTGCTACAACGCCCGTCAATGCGGTGTCTCTGTCGATAGCCTATCCCGAGGATAAAATTGAGATTTTGGGTATTGATCGTGGTGAGTCCGTAATTACGCTTTGGACAAGCGATCCGCGGGTTGAAAATGGGGCAGTGATACTCGAAGGGGGGACATACCGTAAAGGTTTTGTTGGTACACACCTTATTGCCACTATTAATGCCAAAGCCCGAAGTACTGGAGAAGTTGTTATTACCACCAAAGAAGCTAATCTTTTGGCTGGGGATGGTAAGGGGACAAAAATTGACGCAAAAGTGGGAGAGGATAGCGTTGTTCGTGTCCAGATAGCTGAATCGGACGGAACTATTGAAGGCGAAGCGGTGGTACTTTTGGTGAGTGATGTTAATGCTGACGGAAAGGTATCGCTTGAAGACATCAGTATTTTTATGGTGGAGTGGGTCAAACAAAACAACCGCTACGATTTTAATAATGATGGATCGATGACGTTTAAAGATTTTTCAATCCTGCTCTCAAACTATTTCCGCTCACAGTAGTCGATTACAGTAACCGTTTTGTGTATCCAGCAGCGACTAGGTATTCATATGCTGCCCACACGTCATCGGGTATTGCTTGTGGAATCTGAAAACCTTTTGTTGGGTACTCTTTGATACGTTGCAAGTCACCTACCATAATATTTCGTATCAAGTCAGGGTCAAAAGCATTCTTGATATATGCATCAAACCCAGCCACTGGTGGGGAAGTAACAATCAATTGGCTATTTGGCCAATGAATTTTTCCAGTAGCGTACGCACGCCGCTCCATGTATGGCTTTTGGACAATAATAACCATATTTCTAGCGATACCACGAGCAGTTAAGAGTGGTTCGGTAAATTGATAGTTCTCACCACTGTTATTGGCGCGATTTTCAACAATGATGTGTTCTTTGGGAACACCACTGGCTACAGCAATTGCCATCATATGATCTGCTTCAGTTCTGCCACCGTACGCGTCCTTTAATAACTCATCACTATGTTGTCTACCATCGCCAGAGAAAACCAGCCAAGGAGCCCAATTACTTTTCCATAATTCAGCAGCATAGTGAGCCACTCGCTCATCAAGTGAGCCAAGTACAAAAATAATATCGGCTTTCTCAAGCTGATGATGCAAAAGCATATACTCCCAAACCAATGCTGTCGCCTGTTCATTTGTCATGAACGCATTCTACAACATAACGAATTATATTGACAATGTACCTAGTAAATACTCAAGTAATGTTCCGAGCTACAATTTTGACTGTTGATAAGCAAAAACAACCGTTGACATTTCCCTGGTATTATATGTTGGATGGGACAACGTAGAACTTTCGTTTTTCGGAAGTCCCTTTTGAATGAAACAACTACCAGCCATTAGATCATCGTCGCCACCAGGTACACCCCTGTTGTATCGACTTGTCTTTGAACGTGCTTTTGTACGCCTGTTTGTCGTTGTGCTTGTTTGTTCATTCTTACTCCAAACAGTTGAGCGAGCTTTTGCTTCTGAATATCTTCCAGACGCGCCGGCTGATTTACCAGTTACTATTACCGATGAAGCAGTGGCAACGATCCAACAAGAGTTCTCTGAACGCACTGAACTCACCGAGCCAACAGCTGCTCCTGAGTCTGTAGTTGAAGTGCCTCTGCCGGTAGTCGAAACAGTAGTCGAAGAACCATTCACGAATCCAGCTGATACAGTAAATGAGCCAGCTCCACAAGAGTTACCATCAACAAGTACACCACCTGAAACTTCAGAGGGTAGTGAGGTAGGTGTTCCATCTGAAGCCCCATCTGACATCATTGCAACGTCAACTATTGAAGCCACTACTTCGGTAGCGACCACTACCAATGAAGCGACACCGACGCTTACCGTGGAGAGTGATCAAATGATTCAGTTCAATAAGGATAATTGTTTGGCTGTTGAGGATGGTTCCTTCTATTGTCAAAAGGCCACCACAACACTACCCACGACTGACGATCGAGGATTGTTCTCGTTGCCTGATAGTGATGGCGATCTTGAAATTTATATCAAGAATAATGATGGTATGCAGCAAGTCACATTTAATACAGTTGACGATGCTTCACCGTACTATGATCCTGCTTCGGACAGCCTCGTGTGGCATCGTTTGGTTGATGAACGATATCAGATCGTGGTGTATGACCTCGCCTCAGGTGAAGAGCGGCAACTTACAGATACAAGTACCAACAACATGGAACCTTTCCGTGCGGACAATATCATTGTGTGGCAATATTGGGATAATGATGCCTGGCAGATCATGCTTTATGACGGTGATAAAGCCACTCAGCTTACTAACACAAGTGAACATAACTTGGCGCCGGTTATTCGTAATAATCTTGTGGTTTGGCATCGTGTGCAATATCAAGAAAAAACTATTGAAGTATACGACCTTAACTCAGGTGCGTTTATGACAATTCGCGATGATAATGGTGGCACCATTTCTAATCCACGTATGGTTTTGGTGTACGATGCCGCTATGGATAACGGCGATATTGTAACTCGCGGCTACGATCTGGTAACTGGTGAAATTACGTCATTTGCTGCTGAACCGGCACCATTGCCAGAAGAAATTCCTGATCCGGACAATACGGGAGAAACTCGTGCTTTGTTGTCTGGTAAGTCATCAACCGAAGAGGAAAATGGAGACGCAGCTGCCTTAGGTGATACTACTGCATCAAGTACTCCGCCTGATCTTGAGCTTGCGGTGGCCTCGACAACTACCGAAATTGCGACGACGACTGATCTTACTCTTGACCTAACTAACACTATTGTTGAGTCAGTAGTAGTTCCTGAACCAACGGTAACGGTTCCTGATCTCGTAGTGAGTCCGTATATACCTGAAGCTTCACCAACAACTATACCTGTGGTCGAATAGGTTCTCTACAGCAAAATCGTAGAAAATATAGCTTCAACGTGACAAAATACATGTATGCGGAGGTTTCCAGCGTTTTTTTGCTATGGCATGCGACAAATAATCGCAGGGTTACTATTGGTAGTTACTCTCGCCCTCAACTTCTCGTTTTTGGAGTACATGGTATGGCCAAACTTTGCGCAAGCCGCACAAATAACAATTGATAATTCTGTTAGTACAGACGCCAACTCCTTCTTTTTTGGAGGCTCGCAAACGGTCTTTATTTCTGATCAGGTTGGTTACAAATTCTATCGTGATGCTGCGAACACCTGTGTCTACAGCAAAACCACTAACGGCGGTAGTTCTTGGGGGGCGGCAGTGACAATAGACGCACAAACAGACTGTGCGAGTATTGCTGTTTGGTATGATCAGTGGACACCGGGTGATTATGGATCTACCATCCATATTGCTACGATGGAAACAGCTTCGGCAGTTGACCGTTTGTATTACAATGCGCTTGATACCAGTACTGACACTCGTCTTTTGGGAACGGCACCCGTGATTACTAGTACCAGCTCTGGTCAAGGAGGTACGTTTACTTCAGGTACTAACAATGTAACTATCACCAAAAGTATTGGCAACGAAGTATTTATGGGTATCTCAGATGCCTCCGATTCATTTGTTGTTAGTTGTGATATCGATACTGGCTGTACTACCACTACGGGTTGGATTGAACCAGGTGGGGCACGGTTTTTGGACCTGGATAACGACTGGAATATTCTATTGCCGCTGACCAACGGTAATGTTCTTATTGTCAATCGTGATATCAGTGCCAACATCATCCGATCACGCGTTTGGGATGGATCAATTTGGTCGGCAAGTTGGACAACGATTGATGGGGCGGCGGTTGAAAGTGCTAGTTATGACACCGGTATGGCGGCAGTTGTTGATCATGGGTCAGGTGATGTTTATTTGGCGTATGCCGCGGACAATGACAACTACACAACCTTGGACCATGATATCCGTACGGCAAAATTCTCTTCAGGTTCGTGGACAGGAACAACCGCGGTGTTTACCAACACGAGCCGGGGTCTTAATACGGTTGCTATTGCACTTGATACAAATACTAGTACGGTCTATGTCGCCTATATTCTTCGTACCACACCAGCAACTGCTACCACAGGAAGCATTTTTTGGGCCACCTCGACTTCTGCTATGTCAACTTGGAGTACCGAAGTAAATGTGTCTGGGGTTACAGCAGGTGATCATCGGGGACTTGATCTTAATCTCATGAGTGATGAGCGGATTTATGTCAGCTGGACTGATCCGGCACCAGACGACTACTTTGGAGATACCTTGGCTGACATCGCACCAATTACAAAATTGTATGCTTCGGGTACCGCTACTAGTTCTATTACTGCCGGAACAACCAATGTCTATGCAGGGGGAAAATTTGCGCTGCGTGAAAGTCAGTCGAGTCGCAATGTTACAGATATTGTTGTCACGGAACGGGGCACCATTGATGGTAGTACCGCGGTCGAAAATATAGAATTATATTATGACCTTGATACCTCAGCACCATATGACTGCGCTAGTGAATCGTATGGCGGATCAGAAACACAATTTGGACTAACGGATACCAATGGTTTTTCTGGCGCTAATGGAACGGCCAGTTTTTCGGGACTGCAGAGTATTTCAACAACTCAAGCGATGTGCTTCTATGTGGTCGTTGATGTGTTAGAGGCTGCACTAGACGGTGATACCCTGGCTATTTCAGTGGAAGACCCAAATAATGATATCATTGTCACCGGCGGTGTTGATGTGATGCCGGTTAGTCCCGTACGAACAGCATCCTCAAGTCTTATTCGAAATGATGAGTTAACCCAGACACATTTCCATTGGCGTAATGACAACGGTACCGAAACAACTGCTACCTCTGCAACTGGTGCAACTGCAGACACTGCCATTGCTGCTTTACTCCCGAATATTCCGCGGCGACTTCGAGTTCAGGTTTCAAATGAAGGTACTCTCTCAAGTGCAGCAACGAGTTTTCGACTCGAATACGGGGAAGCTACGCCTACCTGTACAGATGTAGTGAGTTGGACTGACGTTGGTGCCACCAATGATGCTTGGAATATGTCTCTTTCGAGCAATTTTGTCGAAGGTGCAGATACTACGAACATTGCGGTTGGGAGTGGTGGTGTGACAGATGAAAATACTACTTTTTTAACCCCAAATGGTGGCATGCGTGAAGTTTCGTCGCAGACTGGCTCACTGACACTTTCTAGTACCAACTTTGTTGAATTGGAATATTCAGTTGTAGCGTCGACCTCTGCAACAGAAGGTACTACCTATTGTTTTCGAGTAACTAATGCCGGTACGGCATTGCCGGTGTATTCACAATATCCTAGTGTTACTATTGCCGCAGATGTTAGTGTGACCGCTTCTGGTACACAAGCAACGTCACTCCTTGTACCATCAACCAATCAGCATGTCGGTGGGCAATTCGTCTTACGTGAGAATACCAGTGGACGTAATATCACAAGTATTATGATTGCCGAAAGTGGAACCGTTGATGCTCAAAATAATCTCGATAACATTCTCTTGCGTTATGACCTAGACACCAGCGCCCCGTATGACTGTTCAAATGAGACGTATGCTGGTTCTGAGACCCAGTTCGGGAGTACCGATACAGATGGTTTCTCAGGCGGAAATGGCACCTCTACCTTCAGTGGATCAGTTGCTATTTCAACGACCCAAGCCATGTGTGTATACGTTGTTTTTGATGTTACCACATCGGCCAATAATGCTGAGACTGTACAGATTGAAATTTCTTCACCCGCTAATGATGTTGGGGTCTCCGCTGGGTCGGTGTCACCATCAACGCCAATTGCAATTTCTGGGACCACCACTCTTGCTGGTCCTGTGATTACACAGTCTGGCTATCACTGGCGTAATGATACGGGAATTGAAACAGCGGCACTATCGGCTACTGGTGGTGTAGAAAATACTATAGTAACTGATCACTCTGCTAACACACCGATCCGTTTGCGATTAGCCTTATCAAATGAAGGTGCAGCTTCATCAGTTTCTACCGCTTATCGATTGGAGTTCGGTCCTCGGGTAACTACCTGTAGCGCGGTGAGTGTGTGGACACCGGTGGGGGATGCTACTGACGACTGGAATATGTACGACAGCAGTAATCTTACTCATGGAAATGACACTACCAATATCGCTGTCGCAAATGGTGGTATTACCGATCCTAATCTAACCTTTATTGCGAGTAATGCAGGTATTCGTGACACGACGAGTACATCGTCAGCTTTGGTGATGAGTACTACTGAATTCGCTGAGTATGAATTTAGTATAACTTCTACAAATATCACTGGTTTTAATACCACGTACTGTTTTCGTTTGACAAATAACGGTCAACCGCTCACTTACACAAATTATGCCGAAATCACAACTGCTCCCAAGCGCGATTTCAAGGTGCAACGCGGCACTGCGACCATTTCTACCACCTCACAAACATTTGTTGCTGGGGTTGACTATACGGCACCTTCAGCGACTACGACAGCGTTTGTTCGTATTACCGATACTCATAACACTGCGCCGGGACGTACCACTGCTGGTGGAGGGGCACAGAATGCGGACGATATTACGGCTTATATTTCCGCTTCAAATTTAACGACCAGTTTTACAATTTCTCGTCCGCCAGCGGCAATTAGTAATACTCGTGTGAATTGGGAGATTGTTGAATTCATTGGGGATCCTGGTACTGACAACGAAATTAAAATCCGTGGAGTGGGGAGTGTGAATATGGCGAGTCCTGCCCTGGTCGCAACTGGCACTGCGATTAGTGGGGTCTCTGATAGTAATGATATCGTAGTGTTCGTCACTGGTGCTGAAAATCGTGATACCGCAAGAAATGTCTATTATGCTGGGCAAACGACTTCACAGTGGAGTCCAACGAGTTCTGCACCGGTGTTTAACCGTGGGGTTGGTGGGGCAATTATTAATGTCAGTTATGCGGTGGTTGAATTTACGGGTATTAACTGGCAGGTGCAACGAATCGAACATAATTATACTGCTTCAGGTACCGTCGAGACTGAATCTATCGCTACGCCACTAAATAGTTTGGCCCGTTCATTTATTCATACCCAAAAGCGAATGACTGCACAGGGTAACGTTAACAACTTTGGACACGAAGTGTGGCTTTCAAGTATCGGAGCCGTGTCGTTTCGTTTGGAACCAGGAGCTACGTCACCGGGTGGTCATACGTCGGTAGCGTGGGTGGTTGAGAATCTACAGACGAGTGCTGGCGCAATGGATGTGCAACGGACAAATGGAACTACTAATGCAGGTACCGAGCCGGTCACATTATCCATATCAATATTCTCACCAATAGAAGCGACTAATAACGCCTCAATCTTTGCTAATACCAGAGTCGTTGGCGCAAATACGACCTTCCCGCTCTCGATGGCGGGGGCACGAATAACTGGAACTACGACGTATGAGTTGTGGCGTAGTGAAGCATCGGGTGACATGACCTACCGAACAGAAATTGTTGAATGGCCAGTTTCAGGTTTGGCAGTACGACAAAACTATTACCGGTTTTATACAGACAATAATGCCCTTACACCGTCCGATCCGTGGCCTGCTGGAGCCACAGATTTGGGTGAGAATAACCCCATAACGGTACTTGATGAGCCGCTTGGTGAAAGTGAACGAGTCCGTTTACGGATGACTTTGCGGGTTGCCAATGCAAACTTACCGGCTGGTCTTTATGACTTTAAATTGCAGTACGGATTACGGGTCAGCTCCTGTGCTACCGTAGCTAGTTGGAATGACTTGGATGCACCCGGTGGTGCAGGTATTTGGAGAGGTTATGCCGCTACCGGTACAACAGACGGTACGTCGTTAAGTGCAAATCCACCGTCTGGTGGAGATCTTCTGGTATCGGTCTCCGATCGTGCCGGTAGTCTCGTTGAGGCAAATCCTTCGCCAGCTAACCCATTTTTGGTTGATCCAGGAGAAGATATTGAATACGATTGGTTTGTAGAACACAATGGAGCGATATCACGAAGTACCTACTGCTTCCGTATGACGCGTACAGATGGTACACCACTTGACGGTTACTTTAACTACCCACAGATACGTACCGCTGGATACTCACCACAAACAAAGCATTGGCGTTTTTATGACGACGCTGAAAATGAAACCCCATCGAACCCACTCTCGGCTGAAGTGGTTGCACCAATTGAGGTGCAAAATGAGAATATCTTCGCGCTGCGGGTTACTGTTGGTGAACGAAAGAATGTTACTGGACAGGATGTTAAGTTTAGTTTGCAGTACGATGAATCATCGACGTTTTCATCACCTCAATCCGTAGTAGCAACTTCATCTTGTACGGCTACTTCAACCTGGTGCTATGCTGATGGTGGTGGAGTAGATAATGCAACAATCACAACCAAAGTTTTGTCAGACGCAGATTCGTGTGCGTTGAGTCTCGGTGTTGGTTGTGGTACTCACAATGAATCTGGTATCTATGACACAGGGTTTACTCATCAAGCTGGGGCCAATACCGAGTTCGTCTTTTATCTTACTCATGCAGCAGCCCGTGCTGGTGCCGTTTACTACTTCAGGTTGTACGAAGTATTTGAAGATGTACCTGTTCCATTAACTGCTGGTGAATCATATCCAAGCTTGGTAGCTGAGACGCCAAAATTGACGTTGAGTATCAGTGGTCTTGCCAGTGGGACAACTACTGCTGGAGTTATAACTACGGCGACCACCACTCCATCCACGGTAAGTTTTGGATCAATCCCGATCGATACTGATGCTATCGCTGCCCATCGTTTGGCTGTAACAACCAATGCAACAGACGGGTATCGTGTTCTCTCCTTTGCTCGGCAACAATTACTCAATGATTATGGAACTGCCATTCCTGCAATTACGGGTTCTAATGCTAGTCCTGTCGCTTGGGCAGTTGGTTGTTTGGTGGCAGCTACCGGATGTACGGGGTACCATACCACAGATGCTGCCCTGTCTGGCGGTTCCACTCGATTTGCGCCACTTGATAGTTATGCCGGACTACATACCTCGGTGGCCGAAGTTATGTATAGCCCTATTCCGGCCAATGATAGTCATGATATTGTATACAGAGTACGAGTTTCGGGTACTCAGCCGGCGGCAATTTATAGTACAGAGGTGGTCTATATAGCGGTACCTGTCTATTAACACTGATCTAACAATATGCACTACTTACTTTTTTTAACATTACTACTGGCACTACCGTCATTTTCACATGCGCAGTCATATACTGTAACGCCACCAGTGATTGAGCATAAGGTAAAGCCCCGTGACATCCTAGAGGATGCAATAAAAATCACTAACACAGGCACTGTGCCTGTAAAAATTTTCCCATCAGTGCACCCCATCGCTCTCGGGGAAGATGGATCAATTAAAACCTTTGAGTCACCAGTAATGACCGATCAAACTCGAAATGTAACAAGTTGGATTGCTATCTCACGAGCTCGTCTTGAGCTACAGCCTGGCGAATCAGCAAAAATTCCTGTTACCTTGACCGTTAACCCAAATGCAGTCCAAGGTGATTATTATGCCTACATTGGGTTTGGTTCCGGCGATAAACGTGATGAGGCAGAAGCGGCCGTGATGTCTGGACGAGCGCCAGGTGTTACGATGCGCATTTCAATGGCAGATATTCGTAGTGAATATCTGCGGCTGCATAGTTTTACTATTGATCGCTTTGTGACCACTGGTGACACAATTCCGGTACGTTATGAGCTCGAAAACATCGGTGATTTGCCAGCCACGCCACAAGGTGAGATCATAATTTATGACGTTCGAGGGCGTGAAGTTGCGAGTCTTGCTGTTAATACTGATAAACAAGTACTCAAGCCTGGGGATTCTGTAGCTTTTTCTGGAGTTGTGCCAAAAACGGGTATGTACGGAAGACATAAAGCTTTTTTGGATGTTGAGTATGGTGAACGCCAGCGTGCAAATTTATATGATACAACCTTTTTTACTGTTGTACCCTTAAAATCAATTCTCATAATATTTGTTGCGTTACTTATAACTACGCTATTGCTCACGATAATGTATATTATGAGAGGTCATCGAGTGCGGATGGTGCATGATAATGAAACCTTGCCAATGTACATCAGAGATGGTGTGCACAGCGATCTAAAAGACCATGATATCAATCTCAAACACAAATAAATATTTCTTTCTGGCATTTTTTGTAGGGGTATCACTACTACCGCATTTTGCTTGCGCGCAGGAGCAGATGATCTCACAAACACTCTCCGTTTCGCCTACTCTTTTTGAGATGCAAGCCAATCCCAGTCAGTCGTGGACAAGTACATTACGGGTTATTAATGTCAATGACTATCCACTGACGGTGTATCCGCAACCAGTTAATTTTGCGTCAAACGGTGAAGATGGCCGCGGCGATCTATTGCCCATTTTCTCGAGCGAGACTCAGGGAAAAACTTTGGCAGAATGGATTACGGTACCAACTGATCCTGTAATTATCGAACCACAAGGAACCGCTGAAATTCCTGTGGCTGTAAAAATTCCTGATGACGCTTCTCCTGGTGGACACTACGCAGCAATATTGGTTGGTACAAAACCACCAGTAGAAACGTCAGATTTATCTCAAGTACAAACTGCACAATTTGTTACGGCACTCTTTTTTGTCCGCATTGCAGGAGATGTGATCGAAGCTGGTGACATAAGGGAATTTACTGCTGAAAAAGCCGTCGTCAAGAAACCTGAGGTGTCATTATCTATGCGCTTTGAAAATACCGGGAATGTCCATGTGCAACCTCAAGGTGACATAAAAATTTTCAACATGTGGGGGAAGGAACGCGGCTATATTCCAATAAATCAACAGACGCACTTTGGCAACGTGTTGCCGCAGAGTATTCGAAAATTCTCTTTTACTTGGACAGGGGACACCGGTGCCTATGATATCGGTCGTTACAAAGCTGTAGCAACCCTCGGTTACGGAGATGATGGCAAAAAATTCGTTACCAGCACAACATATTTCTGGGTTATTCCATATACGACAATTTTAGTATCCCTTCTGATACTTTTTATCGGTATAAAAATATCGTTGTGGCTGATTCGTCGATATATAAACCGCATGTTGGCATTGTCAGGTGTCAATATTGATGCGCAACCATATATTCCACAGCATGCACGTAAACAAACAATTACTGAAAATACAGTTATAATAAAGCAGTATAGTGGCGTGAGTGCGCCGGTACGAGCATCTGCTCAGGAAATCATAAATAACTGGCGTAGAAGTATTGGGTT
>CALMKR010000044.1 GCA_937867625.1 uncultured bacterium
AATTCTTATCGACAGGAAAGAACTGAATAAAACTTTATATAATGAACACTAAAGTGTACAAAATGCTGGTTGCAGCCAACCAGACTGATGGAAACGGAACATCTACCTCGGGTAACGTTCTATCCTCAACTAACCCTGCTTCTGGCGTAGTAGCTATTCTTGACAATAAAAACAATGTCATGGATTCGTCTCCTACATATGCTGAGGCACTTGCGTCTGGCCCTTCTATTTTTATAGGACAAGGTCAGGGTTCAGGTAAATATCCAATCCTTTCTTCTCCTATTCAATTGAGTAATATTAGAGGTGCTGTATTGGGTCTTTATGCTCCTGCTGCTCGTCAAACCACAATCGTTGGTTATAACAGAGTACTTGCTGCTGGTAATATTGAACCTAACGCATCTTCTACTGATACCAAGATGTATGTAATGCACATTGCATTCCTTGGAGATAAAGAAAACTATAGTAATAGAACTGATTATAGAACATATCAATACGTTGCTGCAGCGTCTGCTACACAACGTGATATCGCTATCTATTTCGCTAATCGTATCAACCAAGATGGTGTAGCTAAAGCTACTGCTATCGTTGTGGGAGATGGTACCGGTGTTGCTGCCGCTACTTCAACTACTCCGTTGATTATAGGTGGTACAGGTGCTACAAACTATGGTATTGAAATTACTTCTAATGGACAGCCAGCTTGGGAAAGCTTTAATGCCCCATTCATGGATTTCTTCAAAGTGTCTCTCGATACTGGTTTCACTACCGCTACTGAGATTTCTACTGTACAAGAGCATGTTAAAGGTAATGGTACTTTGCAACATATTCGTGAACTCGAATATAACGCACAAGGTTGGGATGGTCTTACTAATCGTAATAAATTCCCTTTCCCTACTCCAGCTTCTTTCGTATCAACAACTGGATTTACTCTTGCTGTAACTCCTACCGCTACTGTAGTACAAGGTAGTGATTCTGTAACATTCTCTGCGACTGTTGCGGCTATCCTTTTGCCTGGTGACATCATCACTATTAACGGTGAAACTTGTGAGATTAAATACTTTGTAAGTGCTACTGTAGCTATCATGACTGCTCCAATCGTTCAGACTGGTGCTGCCGCTTTGACAGTTACTCGTGTAGTCGGTTACAATCTTTTGGTTATTGAGCACGTTGACGAGCACATTGGTGGAGAACTTCAACAACTGAAGTCTTCTAACTGGTTGACTACTTTCGTAGCACTTCCATACAATGCCAATGCTGCAGGAGCACGTACAGCACATCCTATTGAAGCAGATCTTGTAGCAGTTCTTACAGGCGCTCCAATTGGCTTGACTGCTATTCCTACTGTAACAATGTCTGATGGTAACTAATTTTACCATATAGATTGAAAATTGTATTAACAGCAACGGGGCGTATTGGCATCAGCTGGTACGCCCTTATTGCTAAGTAACCCTTAATAATGGCATTAGAAGTAAATATATCTGTTTCACAGAACTCTAGCTGTA
>CALMKR010000045.1 GCA_937867625.1 uncultured bacterium
TTATTGTACGTTAAAAGAATTTATAAGAAAGGTGGAACTTTCTCTTAAGAAAGATGTCAAACCCTTAGCAGCTTTGCTAAAGAAATAATGAAAGGAGGACATCATCGCCAAATGCGTAGAGAAAATGGCTCACAAATGCGGGAGCCGTAATGGATTGCAAGTGTTTGAAAAGGATGGAGGAGGATATGACGGCTATTGTTTTAGCTGTGGAACTTACGAATCCAATCCTTATCAAGACAAGCCAGAAGGATATGAGCCTGTATTCTTCACCAAAAGCCCTGAACAGGTTAAGCAAGAGCTAGAAGAGATTGGAGAATACACCACTGTAGCTCTTCCAGAACGTAAATTAAAGAAAGAGTATTTAGAATACTTCGGTGTAAAGATCGGGCTATCAGAGCTTGATGGTGAGACACCTAACTCTCACTACTATCCTTATTATAATGATGAGGATGAGTTGATTGGATATAAGGCTCGTATTATTGATGGCAAGAAAATGTTTGCTGTTGGTACTACTAAGGGAGCAACCTTCTTCGGGTGGTCACAAGCTATTCAAGCAGGAGGTAAGAAGATATTCATCACAGAAGGAGAGTGTGACGCTGTTGCCCTCTTCCAAATCATGAAAGAGCATAACAAGGGTACACAGTATGCAGAACTAAATCCTGCTGTTGTATCCCTTTCTAATGGCTCTGGTGGGGCAGAGAAACAACTGGCTAAGATGCTGCCTGAGATACGAAAGTATTTCAAAGAGATTGTCCTTGTCTTTGACATGGATGATACTGGGAAGAAGGCAGTAGAGAAGGTGTTGCGTATTTGTCCAGATGCCTTGGTAGCCAACCTACCATCTAAGGATGTCAACCAGTGCCTGCTAGATGGAAAATCTAAGGCATGTTACAACGCATGTCAATTCAATGCTCAAAAACCCAAGAACACGAGGTTGGTGTCAGGAAGCGATTTACACGAGGAGGCTAAGGAAGCCCCTAAGTGGGGTGTTTCATGGCCTTGGAAGCACATTACAGAGGCTACTAGAGGCATTCGTACAGGTGAAACAATCTATATTGGTGCCGGGCAGAAACAAGGGAAGAGTGAGGTGGTTAATGCACTCACTGCACATTTCATCCGGGAATATGGGTGGAAAGTTTTCCTAGTTAAACCAGAAGAGAACAATAAGAAGTCTTACAAGCTAGTTGCGGGTAAACTAGCAGGAAGAATCTTTCACGATCCTAAGATTGAATTTGATATGGATGCGTATGAGAAGGCAGGAGGTGTCCTACAAGACAAACTTATCCTTCTTAATCTCTATCAACACGTTGGATGGGATACGTTGAAAGCTGACATTCGTTCAGCAGCTTCTGAAGGGTGCAAGGCTATTATGATTGACCCAATCACCAATCTAACTAACGGAATGGATGCTGCAAGTGCTAACACTAAGCTTCAAGAAATCGCTCAAGAGCTTTCTGCTATGGCTCTTGATCTTGATGTTGTCATCTTTATCTTTTGTCACTTGCGTAATCCTGATTCAGGACTGCCGCATGAGCGAGGCGGTGAAGTGTTGAGTTCACAGTTTGCAGGGAGTAGGGCTATGGCTCGTTCATGTAATTTGATGCTAGGTTTGGAAGGCAATCGTGATCCTCATCTTACATCTGAAGAGCGAAATGTACGCACCCTTATCCTTCTAGAGGATCGAGAGTTTGGTGAGACAGGGAGATTTAAACTCTTCTGGGACAAGGCTACAGGATTATTTAATGAAATGTGAGGATGTTCTGTCGAATAAACATAAAAAAGGAGGTATATGCAAGTTCTCGCTATTGAACAGCACTACCTAGACAATCATAAACGATTGATTAAGAAAATAGCTAGGCGTGTAGGAACTATCTGGGCAGCAGAAGATGTTGTCCATGATGCTTATGAACGTGCTATTCGTTATCGTAGGGCTTGTAAGGAGGATATGTTTGGACAGTGGTTTAGTCAAATCCTAAACAACTCTGTCCGGAGTTGGCAAGCAAGTGAACGAGGACACTATGGTCCAGAGGTTGATGAGGAAGAGGTAGCTGAAACTATTACGTGTCCTCTCTATCCTGAGCGTATTATGAAGGAAGTTTATGAACTGATTGACACTAAGAGTGATATTCAGATAGAAGTGTTGTCTTACTATTTCAGACATGAACTTGCTGTAACAGACATTGCAGACCTCACTACTTACCCTTACAAGAGGGTACACCAAATTGTTTTACGGTTTCGTAATGAACTAAAGGAGCTTTATCAATGACACACGATGATCTTGTAGCTAAATACCCTAAAATCCTTAGTGGGTCTGGGTATCCTGGGGTAGGGGAAGGGTGGCTTCCTCTTATTGATCAGCTTTGTAGCTGGTTGCAATTCAATACAGATATGAACGAACACCCCCAAGTAAAAGCTGTGCAAATTAAAGAGAAATTTGGAGGTCTTCGGTTCTATGTAGAGAATGCTACTGAAAAACAATACGCAGTGATCTCTTTTGTTGAAAATATGTCACAACATATCTGTGATGTCTGCGGATCTCCTGGTAAGATACAGGGGAAGGGTTGGATTAGCACACGGTGCGAAGAGCATAAAGATAAATGAGAATAGCTCTATTTGATGTAGAAGCAAACGGATTTCTTCACCAAGCCACAAAGGTCCATTGCGGCGTGGTTAAAGAATTGGACGGTGAGGTTACTAAGTTTCGTCCAAATCAAATAGAAGATTTTCTTAAACATCTTGAAACTTTTGATGTTCTCATTGCTCATAACGGTATTGGGTATGACTTCCCTCTACTTCGTAAACTATACGACTGGGAGTACAAAGGAAAGATTGTAGACACCTTGATTATGAGCAGGCTTCTCAACCCTAAACGAATGGTTCCGTTCAACTGTCCTAACAAGAAAGCTGGACCTAATTCTATTGAATCGTGGGGATGGAGGGTTGGAAGGGGTAAGCCAGAACATAACGATTGGGAAAACTATTCAGAGGAGATGTTGCATCGCTGTGCAGAGGACACAGAGATTCTAGAACTTACATATAAAGCTTTGTTGGAAGAAGCTAAGGGTGGTAAATGGCGTAATGCCTTTCTGCTATCATTTGAACTATTCACTCATCTTCAAAAGCAGGAAGAATACGGTTGGCTTGTTGATCAAGAGCACATGCATTATTGTGTTAAACAACTTACGAGGTGGATTGAACGGATAGATAAGGTGATTACACCTAAGCTTCCTATTGTTCTTGAAATAGAAGAAAATAAACTAAAAGGAGAATATAATTACATCAGAAAGCCATTCCTTAAAAATGGGAAGTATTCACAAAGCGTTATTGATTGGTGTAGCAGTTCTGGTAGTGATGTTGGTGACAAGCCCGTTGCTGGTTGCTTTAGTCGTATTACTTTCCGCGTAACAAACTTAAATTCAAATGATGAAACAAAACAGTTCCTCCTTGGATCAGGATGGGAGCCTTTGGAATGGAACACAAACGATGCAGGGGACAGAACAAGCCCTAAACTATCGAAAGATGATCCTTTTGAAGGACTTAGCAGTAAAGTTGGCAGCCTTGTCGCCAAGCGAGTGCAATGCAGACAACGGCGTGGAATTATTGAGGGTTTACTTGGACTTGTTCGAGAAGATGGGAGAATTGCAAGTGTTGTTAACACTCTCGCCGTCACGGGTAGAGCAACTCATCGGAACATCGTCAACATTCCAAAATCCGGAAGCTTCTACGGGAAGCAGATGCGAAGGATATTCACATCTGGGAAAGGCAGGATTCTCGTAGGAACTGACTCAGCAGGTAATCAACTAAGACAACTTGCTGCTCGTATGAACAACCCTGTTTATACGAAGGCTTTGATTGAAGGCACAAAGGAAGACGGAAGTGACAATCATAGTCTAACCCGAGATATTGGAGAGCTGGAGTCCAGAGACATCGCTAAGAACGTCATGTACTGTCTACTTTTTGGCGGGGGAGAT
>CALMKR010000046.1 GCA_937867625.1 uncultured bacterium
GCCCGCTCAATTTTAAGCCGCCTGTTGTTCACAAAAGCGGAGATGGATATGGTGGCAGAACGATTATCGGGTGGCCAAAAGCAGCGACTCCGCCTAGCTCTTTTGTTTTATGCCAAACCTGATTTTGTTATTCTAGACGAACCGACGAACAACCTTGATCCAATCAACTGGCAGCTGTTAGTCGAAATGATTCAAGAGTTTGAAGGAACGGTACTGTGCGTGACACACGACCAGTCGTTCCTCGAAGCAATTGAAGAACTGATAATTTTGGTGATGTCTAAAAAGACTCTCGTCCGAGTATGGGGAACGATAGATGGGGCTATTGCATTACTGTAAAGGAAAACGCGTGATCTACGCAAAACAAAAACGCCCGGCTGAAGGGCGTTTTTGTCACTAATCCCAATTTTGCTATACTACCCTCATGTCTACTCGTTTCACCTACATCGGTTCAGCCTACCTATTCCTGATTAAAGATAACCAAATCCTCCTGCAACGACGGTTTAATACCGGGTTTGAAGACGGCAACTATGGCGTACCGGCTGGTCACCTCGATGGCGGCGAAACAGCCAGGGAGGGTTGCGCTCGCGAAATGAGAGAGGAGATTGGTGTCACAATAAAACCAGAAGACCTCACCGTCGTTCATGTCATGCACCGCAAGGCCGCCAAAGACGAACGGATTGATTTCTTTATGACCGCTTCGGTCTATGAAGGTGAGATAGTCAATAATGAACCAGATAAATGTGATGATCTCAGTTGGTTTCCATTAGATAATTTGCCAGCAAATATGGTGGCTTATGTTAAGGTTGCTTTACAACATTACCTGAAAGATGTGATGTATTCGGAATACGGGTATTAATTTCTATTTCCAATTTGTAAAAGGGCTGCTTTAGCATATCGATAGGTGTCATACCGTAAACGAGTGTCATTTTTGTGCATTTCTTCTAATTCAGGAAGTGTTACCCAAACACATGGAGATTGACTCAACTTATCTTCTTCAGACTGGGGATTAATATCTCGAGATTTAGATACCGCAAAAAAGACGCAAGCAGAATGTTCATGTACATCATTGATACGATGGCGGTTTATAAAATGAGGTGGTACCAAGTCCTGATTAAAATCAGTATCTTCTTTTATCCATCCATGCGGTGGTACGAGTTCTACTTCAAGACCTACTTCTTCTAGAACTTCTCGTTTAGCTGCTTCATTTAAATCTTCGTTAGTATCAACGTGGCCACCGGGAGCATTCCAATGATGGTATTTATCGTGAAGTCGAAGTAAAACGGCATTATCATTAACCACAAAAGTATCAACGCAAAGATCTAAATAGTAATTGTTGTGAGCCATAGATGTGCATTTTAACACAAAAACAAAAACGCCCGGCTGAAGGGCGTTTTCGTTTTTGTGATGGGAAATAGTGAAGATCCACTCTTTTACTACTTCCATAGCGTTATTACCTCCGCTACACGAATATTTTATCATAGAGTAAATATTGACGCGAGAGGATATGTATGGGGATTAAGAGGGGATAGATATCGGTATAACTATGGGTAAAACAAAACTCGCATCACGAGAGTGATGCGAGTTTTGTGAGAAGACTCGTTGATTACTTTACAGAATCCTTGAGAGCCTTGGCAGCGCGGAACTTTGGAGCGCGCATAGCTGGAACCTTTACGGTTTCACCAGTACGTGGGTTACGTGCTTCGCGGGCAGCACGCTTCTTTGCTTCGAAAATACCGAAACCAGCAACTGATACCTGGTCACCATCCTTAAGAGCAGCTTCGATACTGCCAAAAACAGTGTCTACTGCACGCTCTGCATCTGCCTTAGTAGAACCGAGAACTTCGTGCACCTTTGCGATGATATCTGCTTTGTTCATAGTACGGAAAATTATTTTGTACGTGTAATATTTGTCTGCTCATGTTGACGCCGAGCCGCGCTGCCGAAATGTTGGCTTACCACCATTATATAGTAAGGATATTTTTGCGCCAACACTTCTCTTGGGACAAATCTGTGTTGTAATTTTTTTGGTTGAGGCGAGTGTGGCGGCCAGAAGAGGGTATCAGTCTGGCCGCCGAGGGCTCAGTCGCAGAGAGAACGCTGCAGCCGTGTGATGCTGATATGGGTAGGGAGACCATCACCCAAACAGTTTACGGTGAAGTTGCATGTTTTCACCGTAAGAATTGATGAAACTTTGCGGCGTAAAGAACATGTGCAACTCCTGTCACTACTAAGCGTACGCCCGTTTATGTGTCGAGGCGATTGGGAGGTGGGTATAAGAAAACCTTTCGATTAATCGAAAGGTTTTCTTATCTGTCAGTACACTTGTATAGGTTTGACTCGTGTATTGCTTTCTGGATTAGCGGGCGTAGGAGACGACGCGGGTCTCACGAATGACGTGGACTTTGATTTCTCCTGGATAGCGCAGCTTCGCTTCAATGGCGGTCGCTATTGTGCGCGCCAGTGCATGTGTTTCAAAATCATTAAGGGTGGTTGGGTTCACCAAGACGCGAATCTCTCGACCAGCAGCAATGGCAAAGGCTTTGTCTACGCCTTCAAGGGTGGTCGCAATCGCTTCGAGGTCAGCGAGACGCTTGATGTAGTTTTCGATTGAATCACGACGGGCACCAGGGCGAGCGCCTGAAAGTGCGTCACAGACCTGGACGATGATTGATTCGGGTGTTTCGTATGGATATTCTTCGTGGTGGGCACGCATGGCGAGGATAACTGCCTCCTCCACACCGTACTTCTGCAAGATACGGATACCAATTTCAACGTGTGTACCAGCCACTTCGTGACTGACGGTCTTGCCGATATCGTGGAGGAGCGCACCAGCTCGAGCAACTGCGACATCAGCCCCTACTTCTTCGGCAATAATCGCCGCCATATTGGCCATCTCGACAGAGTGCCACAACACATTCTGGCCGTAACTGGTACGGAAGTGGAGGCGACCAAGGATAGCCACGAGGTCAGGATGGAGGTTTGGTACCCCTGCATCATAACAAGCTTTTTCACCCATCTTGCGGACGGTCTGCGAGACTTCTTTGCGCGCTGTCTCGACACATTCCTCAATCTTCGCCGGTTGGATGCGACCATCTTTGACAAGGGCTTCCATGGCTACCCGTGCAATCTCGCGCCGAATTGGATCAAATGAAGAGAGAACGACGTAGCCAGGTGTCTCATCAACGAGCACATCCACCCCGGTGGCTCGTTCAAAGGCGCGGACATTGCGACCTTCTTTTCCGATGACCTTCCCTTTGATGTCGTCCGATGGAATCTCGACGTGAGCGGTCATGACACTAGTCGGCATATTGTTCCCAACCCGGTGAATAGCGGCGAGAAGGAGATTCTGTGCCTTAGCCTCAAACTGTTCTTCATTAAACATCTCAATCTTGCGCAGATGGGTGACGAGGT
>CALMKR010000047.1 GCA_937867625.1 uncultured bacterium
AATGATAGCATAAAACCAAAAAGCGCACCTGTTAGTTATGAGACTAAATTACAGCAAAGAGTAGACTTGCTGCGTCAGGTTCCAAATAAAAATGCACGTGTGCAACGAGAGCTAGCCAAGAAATCTTGGAAACTCAGTGACTTAATGACCAAAAAGGCAGCTCGAAATGAAAAAATAAGTGAAGTCCGGGACACTAAGATAGTAGATAGGGGTGTAAAAAATCGTATAAAACTTGCCAGTAGTGCAGGTGAGACTCGTTCATTGTCCAAACTTGCAGAAGAACAAGGATTGTATGAAACACAGCAACGAAATCTTACTCCTGAAATGCTTGAAAAGAGACGGTTTGAAATACAGATGGAGCAGGAAGCGTTAGATGCTGACCCAGTAAGCGAACTGTCGCAATTTGTTGCCAGACGAGGTGAGTTCAAAGGGACTTTACCAGAACAAGCTACTACTAAAAGTGGTTTTGGTCTTGATGAACGTGTAACTGGAGCAGGTTTTGATTCAACCGAAGAAGCAAGACAAGCCTACGACCTTTACAAACAACGTAAAGCTAATCTTCTTGAAAAGAAAAAGATATTAGCCGACGATATTCGTATTGCACGTAATGAAAAGAATACCGAACAATCTTTTGCCAGAAAAGTAAGTCCAATCGAATCACTAACTAAACGAGTTGCGACTAATGCTTCTAGGATTACAAAACGTGTCGAGCAGAAAGCTACCAAACGTCAGGTAGACTTTGAAAAACGTGAGGCTAAAAGACAAGTAGACACAACTAAAAAAATCTACGGGGAAAAGATAAAAGAAGAACAAGCAAATACCAGGTTTACAAAACGTGTAGAACAAAAGGCGGCTGCTCGGCAAGTACAATTTGAAAAACGAGAAGCTCGACGTCAGGTCATCAAAGCTAAGGCTGAACTTATAGACAAGATGCGTAAATCTTCATATGAAATTACGGCTGTTAAATCAGATATTGTTGAGTATGCTAAAAATAATTTACCAACATCGCAAGTGGGTAAGTTTATTTCAGTGGTCAAAAATGCGACAAATCGGCGACAAGCAGTACAAGCATTTAATCGTATTGATAATCTGGTAACGGAGATAGAAAAGAAGACGCTAATTCGAGACATTCAAAAATCTGTGGCTAATCTCCCAGCTAGTGTAGAAATTGGGTATGCAACTAAAATTAAAGAACTTGTATCAGATATAAATCTGAAAGGTTATAGTAAGGCCACTGTTCAAAAACTTGAAGAAACCCAAAAATTCTTAATAGAACAAAAGAAACTAGGAAAAGATGTCGAACTCCCAAGCCGACTGCTCGAAAAGTTAAAAATCCTTGGGCGTACTGATGCCAAAAACCTTACTGTGTCTCAATTACAAGGGATTCAAGATGAGATAGAGTTACTAAAACACCTCGGTAAAACAAAACAGCGAATTAAAACTAACCTATATGAAGCAGAAAAGGCTTATATCGCTGAGGACTTAATCAGTACCGCTAAACCGCTTACATATAGAGAAATAAAGACAACCCCTGGGGTAGCACAAACTCTTGGAATTAAAACTGCTAACAAAGTAAAGCAAGTTCTTAATCGTCTGAAAAAAGCCCGCTTATCTATTCGTCCTATTGACGGACTAGCAGAAGCTACAGGAATGGAACAAGTAAAGAATCGTATTGACCTTAGTTATTCTAATTATTTAGATAAACTTGATAACTTTGCAAAACAACGTGAAGAAATTGTAGATCGTCTAAAGTTAAAAGATACTAATATGGAACGTATTGGTATTTACGCTGCCAAACAACAGGATGGTGGGTACGAGAAACTTGCTAATCTGGGCATTACAGAACAAGCTGCTGACGCAATTAAACTCACTGGTGCAGAACAAGAGTACTACGAGTTTGGGCGTAAGATGTTTGACGAAGATTTCGATGAAGTGAAGGCGTACATGCAAGACGTCTATAACAAGGATGTTGGTAAGGTTGATAACTACGTTTCTTTCCAAACTGACTTCAACGCTATGAGTGAGTTAGAGATATATGACAGATTTGGAACTCTAGCTGATGATGCCGTGGCACGAACTAAAACCGTAAAAAAAGACTTTACTGAAAGTCGTACAGGGAGTGGTGGTCAGAAGATTAAATTAAACTTTGATTCAATCTTAATCAGACATAAAGATAATGTGTCTTATATGTTGAACCTGGGTAAAGACATTAAGATGTACTCAGAAGTTCTAAATGACCCAACCTTACGTACTAAACTAGGAGACTTAGGTACTTTTGCTTGGAAAGAATATATGAGTTTGATGGCTCGTAAAGGGGGAGTAGATAGTCAAAAGCAAATTGCTACTATTGACATGCTTAGACGTAACCTTGGTGTTGGAGTAATGGCATACAAACTTTCTACAGCACTTGTACAGGTATCGTCGTTAGCTGATGCGGCGGCAACCATTGGAAGTAAGTGGGTAAGTATTGGAGTATATGACATCGCTTCTAACCGAGAAGCTCGAAAGTTCATAATAGATAACTTCCCAGAAATCCGAGAAATGATAGGTGATGATATTGCCTTTCTTGAACTAGGTGATGATTGGCTTGGTAAAGTACAGCAAGCTGGGTTTATACCACTTCGTAAATTAGACGCACTGATGCGGTCAACATCTGCCATAGCTGCGTATAAAAAACTAGCCAGTGACGCTGGAATTACAGTAGATTTTGCAAAACCAAACAAAGATTTAATTCAAAAGGCTACTAAATTAGTACGTCAGTCACAAGGGTCTTCGTCTTTCAAAGATAGTCCACTTGCATTAACTACAGGTTCTTTTACCGGGAACGTGTCAGTTGACAAAGCTATATTCCAATTCCAAAGTTTCATGCTCAATCGTTGGGAAAATATTGAACGTCAGATTTGGCGTGAAGGATTTGGTAGCGGCAATTATGTAAAAGGATTTACCGCTGTATTTTGGATGGTTGTAGCAGCAGGAATTATTGAAGAAAGCTCAAGACGAGTTTCCCGTGGTGCTATTAGTATGATTACTGGCGAGGATAAAGAAGAAGACCCCTTTATTGAAACAGTTATCGGTAACACAACTAAAAACGTACCAATCGCAGGTAATATAATGAACTCATTAGCTTATGACTCCAATCCTGTACCGTTTATAAATGCTGCTGAAACTACTTTGGGTGGGTACAAACGAGCTTTTACAGGGGTAGAAACGTCTACTAAAGCTAAAGGTGCAGTGGATGCAACATTAGGAACAGCGAATCTTTTGTTTGGAATCCCAGGAACAGTACAAGCAGGACAACTAATTAAACCTTTTATCGGAGAAAGAGACGGGTCAGGTAACAAAGAACTAGACGAAACAATCAAAGACAGTAAAGAAAAAGAAAAGAATCGAAGTAAGGACGCCGAAGCTATGCTTGTCTCTCTTAAAAGTCTCCCACCAGACCGAGCAAACGCCGTAATGAAAGAGCTTAAAATCAATGACGAAGCGATGTTCAATAAAGTAAAAGCCCTCAAACAAGCCGAAGACCTAAATTGGAGTAAAGAAGAAAAGGCTATTGCTAATCTAGGAGTAACAGATGGTACTAAAGCAAGGTATGTGTACTCACAGGTAAACAAACTAGGGACTGCCGAAGAAAAAAACGCTTATCTCAAAGAATTGCTTGACCGTAAAATCATATCTAAGGAGGTACTTAAACAGATCAAAGACCTCAAAGAAGGCGGTAAAAACAATG
>CALMKR010000048.1 GCA_937867625.1 uncultured bacterium
GTCTTTTATATTTGTGCGCCCAAGCAACACATAAGTATGTGTTGCGGGTAGGGATCGAAGAGGTTGAGTATATCGCACGGAGCGCTAGCGAGTACGATACGAAACCTGTACCGTCCCCGTAGGGGAAGATTCCTACTGCGTCGGTGGTGCGAGCCGCAGCGATGTTTTCTGCTTAACCAAAGCAGAAAACCGCGAGGCGGGGTCGACAGCACTTGTCTAAAATAGGAGCTTGCGAACTATTTTAGCTAGTGACTAGTGACCACAAATAAAAGACCTAGGATACAATCTATTCAATCACCTCAAACCTCCCATCTTTATACGGTGGATAACACACCTCACCAAAACATAGATCTTCTCCATCTACAGCTTTCCATTGCATCACATCACCAACCTGAACTGAAACAGTAATAACATCACCCGGAAAATCATATATTTCAATTACACCCGAAGCCCTCTTTATTTCTAATGTTCCGCAGCCAGATATAAATATCTCTTCCGTTTTTACTCCCGCTAAAACTTTTTGTTTCGGCGTCGATTCACCCTTTACTACAATAACAATACCTAAATCTTTAGTATCATCTTCAACAAAGGAATACACATCACAAACCACACCGGTTTTAACCTGACTTGTTTCAATAAACCGCACTGCTTCATTATTAAAATATTCTATTTTCATACCCCCAACACCCACCTCTCCAACCCCACCGCCAACTCCGTCCGTCCACTTCTCGCCTCATGATGTACAGAAAGCAGCGACTCCGACAACCGCTCCAATTCCCCCAGAGCAAAATTCCGCAGCGCCCGTTTCGCTTTATCATACGGATAGGACTTCAGCCCTACCTCCTCCGCAGACTTCCCCACTGCCGCCAATCGTAAGGTCTTGAGTTGCCACCAAATAATCCCTACCGGCTCTTCTTGCGAAATACCAAGCCGAACTGATTCAGTGAGTAACATCCACATGGTTTTTTTATCTTTGGTCAGTAACGCCCCGGCCAACAGAAACGGATCAAAGGTTTGTTTACCGGCTTCTTTTTTATATTCAACGAGTTCTGCTCCGGCTTTTTCGTACTGCTTTTTTACCGCCGCTAATACTGCCGTCTCGATAATGAGTATTGAGTGTCCGCTTTCAGCCAAAGCTGGTAGATGCTTCAATAATATCTCTTCAGCTTCTTTGTCCTCTGACGGGGTATCAAATACGTAAGCCGTCTCACCACCAAAAAGTGATACCGCAGACGCAATATCTATAAGTCTCGCAGCGGTGATATCCTTGGTTTCGAGTCGCTCAAAACTCACCCCTCCCTCCCGCAGGGCATCGGCCTCAGCCATCGCTACCTGTCTCACTTTGATAGTATCGGTCCCGTAAAAGAGTTTCATCATAATGTCGCTATTGTATCAAACATTGTGAACTGTGTTTGGGTTGACAGACACTTTTCAAAAGACTACAGTGTGCGCGGAGCAGATCCTAAGGAGGCAAACATGCCTGAGAGAAGAGTGCTTGTCGTGGGTAACTTACCCGCAACTTTGCAAATTGGTCAGCAAGTACTGACCACCCGCGGCTATGTTGAAGCTATCGAAACCCTGAAAACGACAGATTTCGATGTCATCATCATTCCCGCAGTTTGCGGAACGACAAATGGTCACGGCTTTTTGCAGAAAATCCGTGACATCAACGAGCAGCGCAAGAGGAAGAAACAGACCCCCATCGCCATTCTTGTCCACCACGACAACGACCGATTGGAAGTTGTCGTGGCCGGCAAGCAAAGGCCCTGGAACCTGGAGCCAAGCATGTGCAGTTTTGGCAACTCCACGTTCGTGAACACGAGCATTCCTGGTTGGGAGTATGTTGTGGTTGATTGGCTCAGAGAGCCTCGCCGCATAACTCGAAACGCGGCCTGAACAAAGGCGCCCCCGGGCGCCTTTTTCGCATCTTCATTATTTGTAGGGCACCAACTCTCCCCAATTCTTCCCAGTGGCTGCTTCGGCAGTGAGTGGTACACCATAGGTCTCGTAGTCTGCGAGGACCGCTTCCATCTCCGCTTTTAAGACAGCAATTTCTTCATTGAGCACCTCGTCTTTAATTTCAAACACGAGTTCGTCGTGGACCTGGAGGAGCATCCGGACCGTATCAGTCTTCTTTTCTGTATTGAGTCGAGTGTAGATGTTAATCATGGCAACCCGCATCATGTCGGCCGCGGTACCCTGGACTGGCGCATTAATCGCCATGCGTTCGGCCATCGCTCGAATAAACGGTGCACCAGAATTAATCCCTGGGAAATGGCGACGGCGACCAAAGAGTGTTTCGGTATACCCATCACGTCGTGCGGTCGCTTTGGTGTCTTCGAGGTAGGTTGCGAGGGTTGTGAAGGTATTGAAGTAGGCAGTGTAGAACTGTTGTGCCTCTTCCCGACTCGTATCTTCGCCAAGGTTACCGCGCAGCGCATTAACCCCCATACCGTAGAGAATACCGAAGTTGATGACCTTGGCCTTGCGGCGCATATCTTTGGTAACTTCATCCGCCGTCACCCCAAAGACGCGCATAGCGACCCCAGTATGCACATCCTCTCCTCGTCTGAAAATATCAATGAGTTTTTCATCCTGCGAGAGAATCGCCGCTACTCGTAGTTCAATTTGCGAATAGTCGATTGATACAAGGGTATAGCCAGGGGTTGCCACAAAAGCTTGTCTAATCGCTCGACTCTCTTCGGTCCGAACCGGAATATTCTGGAGGCCAGGGTTTTGTGAGGCCATACGACCAGTTGCTGCCCCGGTCTGAATAAAAGTAGTGTGTACCCGCCCATCAGCGGCAACGTAGGTTGGCAAATTATCAATGTAAGTCGACACGAGTTTTTGTAACTCCCGATACCGCATGATGTGATTAATAATCGGGTGCATGTCGCGCATCTTTTCGAGCTCGGACT
>CALMKR010000049.1 GCA_937867625.1 uncultured bacterium
AACCATTGAAGATGTCCCAGTTGGCGATACGGTTCGTCTCACCAGCGGCACAATCACCAAAGAGTTTGTTATCAAAGGAATCGTACAATCAAAAGTAGACGAGGTCTCACTTAATACCTACATCCCCGAACGAGAGTTCCGGCGCCTTTTTAATCGCATCGACCGTAATGCCGACCAGATTGTGGTTCGTCTCGATGAGTCTGAGGAAAGTCCGGCTCTCAAAACTGCTATGGTCGATAGTGGCCTTGCGAACCTCGCCAAGATTCAAACCTACGAAGAAGGCGTGCCGAAGTTCCTGACTGATATCAAAAACACCATGAATCTCCTAGGTACACTCATCGGATCAATTGGACTGGTGGTTGCCTCTATTACCATCTTTATTATTATCTTCATTAATGCCCTTGCTCGCCGGCGCTACATCGGCATTCTCAAAGGTATCGGTATCGATAGACGAGCAATCGAGTGTGCCTACGTTGTACAAGCTGGTGTCTATGCGCTGGTCGGCTCACTCCTCGGCGTACTGGTGACCTACCTCATTCTCATCCCCTACTTCCGTGCGAACCCCATCAACTTTCCATTTAGTGACGGTATCCTCGTCGCTCCGGTCGAAGGCACGGCCATCCGTTTTGCAATACTCCTTGTCACTACCCTGATCGCCGGTTTTATCCCTGCCCTTATGATTGCCCGCGGTAATACCCTTAATGCTATTCTTGGACGCAAAGCGTAACTATATATGTCTACCCCACTCATCATTGGTACTGGAATCAAAAAGTCGTTTGGCACCGGCGACCTCATTACCCATGTCCTACTCGGGATTGATATCACCATTATGGAAGGAGAATTTGTTGCCATTATGGGTAAGTCTGGAGCCGGTAAGTCTACCCTTATGTACCAATTGTCCGTCCTCGACGAACCAACAAGTGGCACCATTACCGTGGCCGGTGTCGAAACCACCACCCTCTCGGAAAAAGAACAGACTCAGTTCCGTCTCAACACACTCGGATATGTATTTCAAGACTACGCACTGGTACCCGACCTTTCTGCCGAGGAAAATGTTCTCCTACCACTCATGATGCGCGGCCTCCGTATGAACGACGCTCGTGCCATAGCCAGACAAGCAATTGATTCAGTTGGCCTCGCTGGTAAATACGAAAATCTTCCGTCGGAACTCTCTGGCGGTGAACAGCAACGTATCGCTATTGCCCGCGCAGTGGCTGGCAAACCTCGGATTCTCTTTGCCGACGAACCAACCGCGAACCTCGACAGTGTCTCAAGTGAACAAATTATTGCCCTGTTGACCTCACTCAACCAAGAACAGGGTCAGACTATTGTGATGGTTACCCATGAACGGGAGTATGCACAGACGGCTGACCGGATCATATATATGGAAGACGGGCAGATAATCAAACAGACTGCCCCTACATAAAAACCACTTGGTGAACCAAGTGGTTTTTATAAAGTCAGAAATTAATTAACGATCTGAATTGTTTCGGCAAGTAAACTTCGACCACACCGAGCTACTAGCGGTACTACTGGCACCCGCTCGTAATGAATCGAGACCAGTGCCCTTTCGATCGGTCACGCCATTATATTGACAGCCCGTCACCTTTGGTACCCAGGTGCCACTCACACAGGTGTATGGACCAAACCGTTCCCAATTATCAGTAGAGGTTGCTCGAGCACCTGACAAAGCTGCACGAGGCCCCGATTCATCCTTACGGAACGGATGACTGGTAGTTGCTCCTTGTGGCAAAGTAGCACCAGTACTTAAACGGCAGAATGCGCCTTTTATTACCGGTACCCACTTGCCACTGCGACACTGCATTTCCTTAATTTCACGAGGATCCTCATCCTTATCTTTATTTCTTGGCATACCGCGGAAACCAGGAGTTAATCTACTTGGTACGCGATCCCCTTCTTTATACATTTTGCCGGTAATGGCTTTACAAGTTTTTGCCGAAGTTGAGGCAGTACTTGTTGTGCCAGAGTTGTTACCGCCTGTAGTAGTGGTAGTGGTACTACTTCCACTATTTTGTACGCGTTCAAATATCCAGCGTCCGTTAGTACAGCGATATTGGAAACCGCGAATAGTACTAGTGAAGCCATTTTTTAATGTGAGACCACCAATCACCGCTCCAGGCTTGTGTTGAGTCGTGCCGTTCACACATGGAGAAGCGCCATTAGTGCTGGTAGCAGTTGATGTCAGGAGTGGCTCCTGCAAAAGCTGGAGACCTGTTTGCAAGGTGTTTACCTGCATCTCGAGAGTCTCAATATCAGTTTCATTGGCATATGCCTGTGACACAAAAGCACAAGCAGCGATTATAAGCGCACCAAATATGAGCGAGACTCTCCATGACTGAGTAAATGCTGTCATAGAGTTATGATGTATAGAATAATGATTAATTTCTTAACCTTGCTGAGAAAAGGTTACCTATAGTATATAACTGGGGCGACGACCAACAAAAACGGCCTGGGGACAACCAGACCGTCTTTTAGGTGATTAAGCCAACGCACTGGTCGGATCACCCGCTTTTGCGTCCTCATCTCGCTGCTTCTTGTAGGCATCTTGGATGATGACACCTTCTTGCTTAAGGAGTGCTTCGTACTCTTCACGCTCAAGCGTTTCTACTTCGGCGAGCCGGACGGAGATGTTATCCAGGGCGGTGCGGTACTTGGTCAAAATATCTTTGGCCTTGGTCATACCCTCCTGAACAATTTTGTTGATTTCGTCGTCAATGGCTTTGGCAATTTGTGGAGAGTAACCACGGTCTTCGGAGAGTCCACCACCAATGAGACGTCCCCCAGTTCCTTCAAACGCAATTGGACCAAGGGTCTCACTCATCCCCCACTTCGTCACCATATCGCGCGCGAGGTTCGCTACGACCTGAAGGTCGTTACTCGGACCAGTCGTAAGGTCATCAAATACCATCTGTTCAGTGACGTAGCCACCGAGGGTCATCGCGATGTCATCAAGGAATTCTTTTTTGCTGTGCATCTTGCGGTCTTCATCAGGGAGCTTGAGTGTATACCCAGCTGCGCGTCCACGAGAGATAACGGAGATTTTTTGTACCGGGTCAGCATACGGCAGCACTGAGGCAACAAGTGCATGCCCCACTTCGTGGTAGGCCGTCACAAGCTTCTCACGCTTACTCATCACATGACTCTGGCGCTCGGGACCAAGCATCACCTTTTCGATCGAGCGGATAAGGTCAAACTGCCCGACGGTCTTGCGTGCTTCTCGCGCTGCGAGGATAGCTGCCTCGTTCATGAGTGAATAGAGCTCCGCTCCCGAGAAGCCTGGAGTGCGCTGCGCAATAATTTCGAGATTCACATCGTCCTGGAGCTGCTTTTTGCGGGCGTGTACCTTGAGGATTTCAACTCGGTCTTTGCGGTCTGGGAGATCAATCGTTACCCGTCGGTCAAAACGACCGGGACGAAGGAGGGCTGGGTCAAGTACGTCTGGACGGTTCGTCGCCGCCATCACAATCACCTTGGCATTTGGTTCAAAACCATCCATCTCCACAAGGATTTGGTTGAGAGTCTGTTCCCGCTCATCGTTCCCCCCTCCCATACCAGTCCCACGAACTCGTCCGACCGCATCAATTTCATCCACGAAGATAATCGCCGGCGCATTCTTCTTCGCCATCGAGAAGAGATCACGTACACGAGAGGCACCAACACCGACAAACATCTCGACGAACTCCGATCCAGAAATACTAAAGAATGGCACTCCGGCCTCACCCGCAACCGCACGCGCAAGGAGGGTCTTACCGGTTCCTGGCGCACCCATCATCATGACACCCTTTGGAATCTCAGCTCCAATATCAAGAAACTTCTTTGGGTTCTTGAGGAAGTCAACAATTTCTTCAAGCTCCTGCTTCGCTTCTTTGGCACCAGCCACATCCTTAAAGGTTACCTTCTTTGAGGTGTCGTTTGGATCAATCATGCGTGCTTTACTATTTCCAAAAGACAATGCCTGCATCCCAGCCCCCTTCACCGATCGAGTGAGGAACCAAATGATGATACCGAGGAATAAGAGTGGGAAGAGGAACGGCGCAAACACGGACATCCAGTACCCAAAGCCGGTCTCACGCTGCACGTCGATAGTGATACCGGCGAGCTGTTCACTGGTTACCCCGAGATTCGTGAGGGTCTCAGAGACAGCAGCGTCGGTCTCACGCTTCGCTTCGCCTTCGTTACGAGTATCGTCCTTGTATGCCACTTCAAGGAGGGCGCCACGAACGATGATTTCTTTGACCTCACCAGCCTTCACCTGCTCCACTACCTGAGAGAGGGTCAGTTCTTCGGGCTTCTGCTGGTTATCAGCCAAGTACGAAAAGGCTGCCATGATGAGCACCAGGAAGAGAACAGTCGAGAGAATGTTGTTCCAAAAATTGCCTGGACCAACCGGTACCTGCTTACGGAGATTACTCATCTTTTCACGATTAGTCTTTTTGGCCTTAGCATCTGGTTTCTCAGTACTTTCAACTGGAGCAACCGGAGCCTTAACACTAGTAATTTCTTCATTTTTTGGGTCTTTTTCTAAATCAGACATAGTGTCGCCATTATACCCGCACACCAATAATTTGCTAGTGTTTGCTCGTTTGAATGAATCTATGAACTTACCTTCCCGCACCGCCTCTGGTATGATACCGTCACTTATATATGAGTTACGCCAATAACAAACGGGCACACTTTGACTTCGAAATCCTCGAGACCATTGAGGCGGGTTTGGTATTGCTTGGCACCGAAGTGAAGTCTATCCGCAATGGCCGGGTCAAAATCGACGGCAGCTACATCGTCGTGAAGGACGGTGAGGTGCAATTGGTGGGAGCGAACATCCCCGCCTTCCAGCCCAAGAACACCGCCGCCTCATATAACCCAGACCGCCCACGCAAACTCCTCATTAGCCAGAAAGAGCTTGAAAAGCTTGAGCAATTAACCTCCAAGCAAGGTTTGACAGCAGTGCCCTTATCATTGTATAATAGTGGACGGAATATCAAACTCAGTTTCGGGATCGCGAAAGGCAAGAAAAAAGCCGACAAGCGCGAGAGTATCAAAGCCCGCGACGTCAAACGAGAGATTGAACGTACCTTGAAGTCACAATAAATATTTCACTTCAGAAAGATGGTCGCCAATCAAGGAACCATCCTGATCCGGAAAGCCCGAACAGTGAAAAACAAGGAGGTACGTGAAATGTCTGACGGAAACCACGGTGGCCACACTTGGCCAGGCTTCAAGCAGTCGCTTGAAGGACCGCCGCCCGGGCACCAAAACAGCCAGGTACCCAAAGACGGCACGTATGTGCCGCTCTATAAGCAAGAGGCAGCGCTCTCCGCCGTCAGGCGCGCAGAGAAAGACCCGCTCGAAAAGAGCTGACCTTAGTGCGGACCCACCATCGAGCAGTCGACGGGTCCGCACCATCTTTCTGAGGTGAAATAAACGAGGAGAGCAATGGACGACCAAAGCAAAATGAGCAACGATGACCTGCGGCGACATCAAGAGCGTATCGCCGCCTCGAAGGGTATGACTGTCGAGGCATACCTCGCAGCCTGCAGGGCGGGCAAATTCGCTGGATTCAATGACCTGCCCACAAGGAGTGCGACATGACTGACAAATCGAAAGGTCTGCGTACGGACTTCTCGGGTGACGCTGTCCGCGATCACGTCCTCTCGCAAACGGCCGGGCTCACTCCGCATGAACGGCCTGGGCACCACACTCCAGATCCGCCATCCGATCGCGATCTCTCGGCAAAAGCCGGAATCGAAGCGGTTCGCCGCTACGACCTCGACGACGGTATCTCGCACACCTGAGACCGTGGGCGGCCTAACCGCCGCCCACCTCCCTACCATTTATTGTGACTGTAATACTTACCACGCTCGTGCGTCATCATAGTGGTGAACGCACGGCGTTCCCTCATTCTGCTCAATCAAGGATTGAACATAGTGAGGGGATGCTAGGCATCGACGGAGTTGCGTCGTCCCCGTGTGCAGTGCAAGTGCTGCTCGAGACACTTTCAAAACTCGAGTACCTGTACGTGCAAAGAATAGCGTACTAAGTCCTTACGCTAACGCGTTTGGATTCGCTCCCGCTGTAGCGTAACTTACGCACGGTACGTTAGAGGCTTCGCCTCTAACGTACCGAGCCGGACGACGCTCGCTTCCCTCATGTCTCATACGGGAAGTCGGGTGAAATAGCCATGAGGCTCTGACTTTTTCTGCCGTTTTCATAAAAAGTTGAATTTCTTAAAACTCGGTAGCTGGTTGTTTTGTCTTCTTTCTAGACCAGTCGCTTAAATTAAAAGGAAGTCTACGCACTGTAGACTCACGGTGATACCAATTCTCGGACTCGGATTCGATTTCCGACATCTCCACGAGTACAAAAATCTGCTCACGCACTAGCGTGGGCGATTTTTGTTCGTGGCGATGTGAGTGAAGTGCCTGCGCACTTCACGAGGATTCGAACGGCCGCAGCGATGTTTTTGCTTCAGAAAAGCAAAAACCGCGAGGCGTGGTCAAGAACACTTAGTAGATTAGGAACGGAGTGAACTAAGATACTTAGTGATTCGTGACTCGATTCCCTACTGCAAATAGTTTTGCTTGCGGGAGAATTGAACTGCCGGAACGATGTGAGCTTGCGAACAAGTGAGGCACCTATCACCTCATAAATATCGGTGATTTGTGATTGCATCACAAACAGATAAAACATAAAACTGTTTATGTTTTATTCCTACGCGAAACCAGCTAGATTGTGAGCGAATGCGAAACAATATAGCTTGGTGGCCGTCAGGATCATTTCCGACATCTCCACCAAAACACAATCACCCATCTGAGTGGTTGTGTTTTGGTAGGTATTTACAAACCGCTATTTTCATTATATTGTTCGACTGGCTTTAGAGGCATATTGCCCATAAGTTCTATTTCAACTCGAAACTCCGCAGGAGAATAACAATGGTAGACCCAGTTAATGGCGTCGACTATCTGGTCGACTACTATTCTGTGTTGGGTGTCGAAAGGGATGCTTCACAGGATGAAATCACAGCTGCTTGGCGAGACAAAGTCAAACAGTGCGTAATGGTTCAATAGCTTGTGAACACCAGCAGTATA
>CALMKR010000050.1 GCA_937867625.1 uncultured bacterium
GCGAGTGATGGTGGTCATCATGTGGACAGGCGCACCATTGTTGTTCGCGATAAATGGAATGTTGATATCAGTTGAACCGGTGGTTGAAAGTTCCTTCTTGGCTTTTTCGGCGGCATCATCGAGGAGGCCAAGCGCCAGCGGGTCTTTACCAAGGTCGATACCTTCGGCCTTCTTAAATTCGTCGATAAGGAACTGCACGAGGCGGTAGTCGATATCGCGTCCACCCATGTGTGCGTCGCCGTCGGTAGATTGCACCTCTACTACCCCGTCACCGACTTCGAGCACGGTCACGTCAAAGGTTCCTCCACCGAAGTCGTACACGACAATCTTTTCGTCCTTCTTCTTGTTAAAACCATAGGCGAGAGCGGCGGCGGTTGGTTCGTTGATGATACGCTTCACATCAAGACCAGCAATCTTACCAGCGTCTTGGGTCGCCTTGCGCTGACTGTCGTTAAAGTAAGCTGGTACGGTAATCACTGCTTCGGTAATCTTTTCACCGGTCTTGGCTTCAGCGTCGGCCTTGAGCTTCGCGAGGATCATCGCTGAGACTTCCTCTGGACGGTAGTCCTTGTCGCCCAGCACAACCACGGCTCCGCCATCGGTGCCAGCCTTCACTTCGTAGGAAACGATACCTTTATCTTTCTGGACTACATCCTCGTTAAAGGCGTGACCCATGAAGCGCTTGATACCGTAGATGGTGTTCTTTGGGTTTGTCACGGCCTGACGCTTCGCGATCTGACCGACGAGTCGTTCGCCAGTCTTTGAAATTGCAACCACAGACGGTGTGGTACGGACGCCTTCGTTGTTTTCAATAATAGTTGGTTCACCAGCTTCAATGATGGCCATTGCTGAGTTGGTGGTACCGAGGTCGATGCCTAGAATTTTTGCCATACTGTAATAAGAAATTAAATAACTAATGAATGAACATCTTTGCCATTAGGCTGTGTATTCGCCAACGGTCACGCGAGCGGGACGGATGATTTCTTCGGTGTCGCCACTTACACGTATGTAGCCCTGCTGCATCACCGTTATTACCTGATTATGCTGTGCTTCGGTTGAGACAGTAACGGTACTCATTGCTTCGTGCTTCAAAGGGTCAAAGGGGTGGCCGGTTGGGTCAACCGCACTGACACCATAACTGCGGAGGATACTCGTCAGTTGATTACTGATACCTTCGATTCCTCTGCGCCACTTTTCGTCGGCCTTTTCCCAGGCGGCGCGGTCAAGCTGTGCTAAATAAAAGCTGTCAGCAAGTGGTAAGAGCTTCTCGATATGCTTCACGGTATCGCGTTCGCGACTCCGGAATTGCTCTTCTTCGAGACGCTTGCGAGCATTAAGGAAGTCTGCTTTGGTGCGCTGGACTTCTTCACCGAGCTCGCGATTCTTGTCGGTGGCTTCTTGTAACTTCGTACGTAATACTTTTAATTTTTGGGCTGCGGTCGCTTCGTCATCTACTATTTCGGTATCAGAGGGGCTGTTGTCTTCGTAGGTGAGGTCGTCGCTGTCAGTCAAAATAGTAGGTTCGTCGTTGTTTTTATTCACCATACTCCCCCATTATAAATCGAAAAAATGGTACTGTCAAAAATAAAAAACTGGCCCCAGGGGTGGGACCAGCAGCTTTTTTGTCGATGACAGTCAGCGCTTCTTGCTGCTGATGTGTCTCGTGACGAGTGCGCCTGTCGGTGGACCCCCGTACGGCTCAGAGACGACAACCAGTTTGCCGCACTGCCACTGCACGTCCTGGCGTTCACTTTCGGGAGGCAACTTGCCAACGTCGCCCTCGATGTCGACAACATTGGCGCTGTCTGCGGCAATGTACAGGAGGCCGGTGAGCATGTTCTGCCCGATCCAGGCATCATTCGGCACCCGGCTGTTGATGGGCGCTCCGGTCTTTTCCATCTGGTCACTCCTTCAGTTTGACTATTAAAATTATATCACATAATACTGAAAAATCAATAAGCAACGGTAATGTGCAAGCACTTCTGGCACTTTTCTTTATCATTAAGAAATGTCCATATC
>CALMKR010000051.1 GCA_937867625.1 uncultured bacterium
ATCATTACATCCCGCCTTGTATTTGGCCGTGGCATTTGTATGACATCACTCCCCTCCTAAATTGATTGCATTATAAAAATCCCTCGGCTCGCATAGAAGGCCCGAGGGATTTTATGTGAGCAAACTTGTTCTTTCACAATGGAGAAAACCATGACGACGACCCCACAACCCGAATCGAAACGTCACGCCATCTTCTTGCCGTTTGCCGGCGGTGGCCTTGGTCCCCGGACCAACGATGAATCGATGATCAACCAGGCATGGCTTGGTATCAACGATGTCGAGAATCGTATCTACCTCTCACGGCTGTTCCCGCAAACTGAAGCGGCACAGCGTGAGTGGTGGCTAAAGCCCGACACCGACAAAGAGCTCGTGTTCGTGATTTACCTGGGAACCACGGCCATCGGTACCATGGGTGTCCATCACATCGACTACGTGCATGGGCATGCGACGACCGGTACGCTCATCTGGTCGGCCGAGCACCGCAATCAAGGGATTGCGACCAGGGCGAAGCTCGTGCTCCTTGAGTATCTGTTTGATACCCTCAACCTCCGGCGGGTATACTCGCACTACATCGACTACAACGGTCGGAGTGCACGCTACAGTGACAAGTGCGGCTATGTCGAAGTCGGTCGTCTCCCGGGACACTTTCGCTTTGGACCATTGCTTGCGGACGAGGTAACGCTCATGTGTGAGCGGGACACCTGGCTCCCCTGCTTTGTGAAATACCAAAGTGATAACCCAACTCCCCACACCCGAGAGCAGCTGATCGCCAAACACCGCACAGCTGCTGGGAAATAAAAACAATCACCCGCGCTTATGGGCGCGGGTGATATCTGTTTTTCAGATTTATGTTATTTCTTCGCTACACTCTTCAGTTCAATTTGTTCTTTGTAATGATTAAATACTACAGAAAAATATTCAAAAAATCCTTTTTGACCAACCAGTCCGTGAGACATTAACTTTCCAGAAACATCAGGCATAAAACCAGCCTCAATCTCGTATGGCCAACCACCAACTTCAATTGTGATTTTGTGGACATAATACAAACTGGCTTTACCGCCAACGCCAAATACTTCCTTTGGTTTGCCTTTGGGCACATCAAGGCCGAGTAGTTCTCCTATATCGGCGTGAAAAAGACAAAAATCTGCACCTGAGTCTACTAGAACTTCATATTTAATTTTGCGTCCATGTTTTACTAAAGTGATAGGAATAACCGGACGAATTGTTTCCTTTCCATATTTTTTATAAGGAAACTTCATACTAATTATTTTATCCTACGTATGGATGTAGAGACTCAGGCATTCTCGTTAGAATTGGTTCTAAAACTCCTGCTTTGAGAGCGTTTGCATGAGCTTCTTTGGCTGTCTTTCCATGACCAACAACAGTAATCTCGTCTTCAAGAAGTGCTACCCAGTCCCCTCGATATTTCTTAAATAATTTTGACCAGTCTTTTATCATAGCTTGCTTTTAGAATAAGTATTGCGCTGTTAATGAGATGTGTCAATCTTGATATCAAGAGTACAGCTAAACAAAACTTTAATACGGTGGTAAGTAGTTCATCGGGTCGAGGTAGGCTTCGGTAGCGGCGACTGGTGTGGTCGCAGCCCCACAACTCGTGACTGTCTTGATTTCATTAAAGGCACGGACACTCACACCGTCTTTGGCATAGACTGTGAAGTGAAGATGTGGACCAGTTGAGTAGCCGGTACTTCCTGAGTACCCGATGATGTCGCCGGTTGCGACGCGCTGTCCGGGCGTGACCGCAATCGTGTCTTGGTGGGCATAGAGGGTTGAGAGGCCGTTGGCGTGATCGATGAGCGTCCACTTCCCCCATGACCAACAACCCGGTACAGCGTCGGTGTTCCCTGTTGCACGAACGGTACCAGCAAGTGGTGCATAGATAGCGGTTCCTCGCGGTACGCCGAAGTCGACGCCCGGGTGGTAGGCGCGACCGCCGTAGACGCTCGCATTACGCTTTGCAAATTCGGTACCGCCAAAGTACTGGGTGATGACTACGTTTTTGATTGGCCAAGCAAAGACCGCTGTACCAGCTGTTGGGATGGTCGTTGGATCCAAAATGAATTGTAGCTTTGCTTCAAAGCTACGCATTTCGGCGGTGATTTGTTCACGTGCCGCTTGTTTGGCTTTGATAATTTTTTGGTATTCACTCTCCTTATTCTTGGTAGCAGAAAGGAGTTCACTGCGCTCGGCTTTGTTGTTGGCGAGTACGGTACTCTGATTACCATATTGGTCTTTGAGATTGACAAGCGCACCACGACGGTCCTCGGTGGCGTCACGCTTCTCATCAAGTGCGAGTTTCAGTGAGTCGAGACGATCAACCTTTT
>CALMKR010000052.1 GCA_937867625.1 uncultured bacterium
AACTTGTGTCAATCCAGCAAACGATGCCCCGATTCCAATAAATGCTGGTCCTTTGCGCATTTTCATATTTCAATCATATTAGTGTAGCACGGGTCTTATGACCCATCGAACAAAAGAGCGCTTTCCACACTCGTGCGATACTCACTTTCATAGGCAGCTTGACTAGTCAACAAGCGGCCGAGTACCGCCGCCCGACTCTGTTGCCGCAACAACAAACGATCGCTCGTATTATTAAGTAGTCGCGATAAGGCATCTGTTATCCGCGACGAACGGGCATCGGATACGATGTAGGCTGACTGCCCATCAGTAAAGATATCTTCACGCAATACTGTCTTCACCATAACTGTCGGTACGCCAGCTGCAGCGCCATACAACACCACCTCATCGGCCGATGTATCACTGTCAGTAACCAGGAGCGCATCAGCACTGTCCATATATGACCGCAAATCATCGGCTCGCCGTTCAATAATTACCTGATCTTTGATACCGAGTAGCTCCGCCCGACGTTCACATTCCATAACACCCGTCCCATTACCAACCATCAAAAAACCCACCCGTGGATTACGAAGCAGACCACGCACAGCATCTATTGCGTTAAAGGCGGTTGATGTCGGGGTCAAATCACCCACATACAAAATAATAAAACTGAATTGCGGATACTTTTTTTTCAAGAACGTTCCTTGTTGACCCGTGAAATCATTGAGATAGCCTCGGTACCGTGGTAGGACCATTACATCATGTGTATCACCAAGCATATCTTGATATGATGCTGCCACATCATCACTCGTCACACGAATACTCGGAAACAATCGAATGAGCCACCGTTCATAATATCGATGCAGACGTTTTAATGCCGGCCGATATCGCTCAGGAATATGGAGTTGTACGGATCGTTTGTAGTACACGCCCGCACCATACACACAAAATGCACTCACCCCGACTTCGCGCGCAACAATAATGTCGGGGCGAAAACCCTCGGCAAACGTCAATTCTTTGGCCATCATCGACCACGCAAAAAACGGTAGCTGCCAGATATGTTTTGCAGTGACTGTATACAACCAGGTATTATCATCAATACGAAGTACTGGATTTTTTGATTTGATACCGGTCCGAAGTACCATGATGTGAACTTCGTGAAAAAGATCAGCGATTGCAGTAAAACCATCAAGTGATTTGGTTGCCTGATTGAGCATACCAGCATCGGTGGTCACAAAAAGCACTCGAGTTTTTGTTCGTGACGAAACTACAGTAGCTACTGGTGTTTGTCGGGCGATTGTAATCGATACCTCAGGTTCAATTTTATCAGAAGCCTTGTCGCGTTTATCAGCGAGAATTGTATTGAGTGATTGTTGTGCTTGTTTTATGTAGTGACCATCTTCCATACTGTCACTAGTATACTGTGTTTTGCTAGCTGATTAAAAATCAGCTGTGGAGCAAAGCCATAATTGTTTCGGCCAGAGCAGCGCTATCATGACGAATGAAACTACGAGCTAATACATCACCGGCTTGTACCGACACAGCCTGATGACTCACAATTGTAGCGGGGTGGAGCACTGTCTTAAAAGTGTCACCGAGCTCATACAAAATGGGATGTACGGCTTCAGCCGCTTCATACAGTCTAACCAAATGAGTCGGTAATGGCGCATCAGGGATAATCACGATGTCGGGGTCAGTTTGTACATAACGTTTGAACTCACGCAAATAATCCTCGAGATGCATGCCAATAGTTTGACCTGGTCGTGCCATGAGGTTCGCCACAAAAATAACCATAGCCCGACTCGCCGCCAGAGCGTCAGCAAAACCCTCAACTACCGTATTAGCGAGAATACTGGTGTAGAAATCTCCAGGACCAAACACTACAACATCCGCTTCGTGTATCACCTCCTTTGCCTCTGGTGACAACCGTGCATGTGGAGTTAGCGACAGTTCCATAATCCGATCATGCTGATGGTCCTGATCGGGCTCATCAATACTATGCTCCCCCACCACTATCCGACCAGAGGTAAATTTGGCTTGAAGATGTACCTTGTCAGTAGTCACTGGAATAACCCGACCACAAATCCGCAAGAGATCGGCAGCCGCTTCAATCGCCAAGGCCTCACTACCGAGCATATCGGTTAATGCTGTTAAAAATAAATTGCCAAAGTTGTGTCCCGCAAGCCCTTCACCTGTCTGAAATCGATACAAAAATAAATCCCGAAGTAAGTTGGGTGCACCGGGTACATCAGGAGCCAATGCCGAAAGTGCCTGCCGCACATCTCCGACTGGTAGTTGGCCAAAGGCATCTCGCAAGCGGCCGGTTGACCCACCCGAATCGGCCATCGTGACGATGGCAGCAATATCAATACGGTTATGGTATTCACGGAGACCACGCAATAGGGTGTATGTACCCGTTCCGCCGCCGACCACGACCACTTTTGTTTTGGGAGACGTCATGTACCTAGGCACCGTAGATGCCATTCAATAGGTCAATGTCTTTTTGACTACTCCGTAATAAGGAAACGTTTTTTACTTCTACTGCATCAAGTACAGCCTGTCCGACGGCATCATCTACGCACATGTCTTTGTACCAATCAGTAAATGCTGCCCAGTCTTTTGGAAAACAGTGACCACCCGCACCACGACCAGGAATACTACCCGGATGACCACTCTGATCAATAACATTCATATGACTGGCACCAATCCGTGGATCCCCTTTCATAGCCTCAGCAACCACTTCATAATTTGCACCTACTGCTTCAGCAGCCTGATAGATGATATTCATATATACCACCTTAAGGGCCAGGAAATTATTGCCAGCGTATTTGATCAGCTCAGACTCAACTGCGTTGACGATACGTGCATAGGGACTGGTGGGCAATATCGACATCACCTGCGCAGCAGCAACTTGATGCACTTCATCATCTACCGGCATACCGACAATGTTTCGTAACGGCGAGTCAGTTTCAAACTTTGCATTTTTTTCTGTCAGAAATTCCGGACTATGTAATATGACAATATGAGGAAATTGTTCTTGTAACAATTTGGTAGTGCCTGGCAGAATAGTCGATTTTATAACAGCAGTTTTACCTTCTCCTACCAACGGCAATACCAATTTGAGACTTGAAAAATCAAACCCTTCGGGAGTGGTTGGTGTTGGTACCGCAATAAAAACAATATCGCAATGAGCTATTTCTGCTTTATTAGCAACATACTCAGGTTCAAGCGCATAACGCACAACGGCATACCCCCGCTCAGCGAAGTTATCTGCCAAATTGCGACCGATAAACCCTTGTCCAATAAAACCAATCTGTAAGCTATTCATATGAACGTCTATATACTGGTTTTAACTCACAATGTCAAGAAAAGGTTATTTCTTCTTAAAAATAGCGATGAACTCAGGAAAAAGATTGAGTCCCAAAAGAGCATTGAGACGGTACCCAGAGAGACGCAGCCAATGGTGCCGACCGAACTGCTCTTTGTGTGGATAGACATACTCGAACGACTCGAGGACAAAACCAGCCTTTTCTAGCTTCTTAATTGATTCATTATTCCAATAGTTCAGATGCCCTCCTGGTTCAAGATAGAGGTATCCCGGCACTTTGTGCGACCAACCGAGCAACATCGCCATTTTGTATTTCAGATATGCCCATCGCGCATTAGGCAACTTCAAAAGCAGTCGCCCGTCTGGTGTAAGTGCACTATGCATAGTCGCCAAGGCATCCCAGAACTTATGGACATGTTCGAGTACATCAAACAAGGTGATGAAATGATACGGTCGAGGAGCCACATAGGTTTCGATGTTTTCTATATCACCTTCGTATCCAAAGTACTCTTCAGTGAGGGCCTGGTAAGTTCGGTCTACTTCAAGGGTACGGAGATTTGCTTGCTTGGCACCGAGTTTTTCTACTTCATGTAAGAAAAAGCCACCGCTTGCCCCCACATCCAAAACAGCAATATCAGCCCCATACCATCCGAGCGCCTTTTGCGCATAGGCTTCATAGAGCTTCCGTTTACCATGACCTTCTTTTGGATATTTCTTTCGCAGATTATCTAACATTGGCTGATTGACTGGCGCATCAGTAATAATTTGAAAGTTTGCTTGTTGGCGATCACGCTCACTTGGTGCCACAAAAAAATACCCACACACCCGACAACGACACATAGAATGGGTAAGAACGGCTACATTAGGTGACTGACAAAGTAGACAGGTGATGTTTTCAGATTGCATACCAAAGTAGTATACATGAAGAAAAGATAGTACGATATACACATCCTCCACGTAACTCTCATTGGTGATTATAAGTATTAAGAGAAATCATGCACAACCTTATTGAGAAAATATTCAAAATTGATAGCCGTTATTTTATTAACGGCGGTTTTTGGTTATTAACTGCACAGGGGCTGACCATCATCATCTCCATGGTCGGCACCATTATTTTTGCTCATTATCTGACCGCCAATGATTTTGGTATTTACCGCTACCTCATTAGTTTGGCTGTGTTATTCGGTAGCTTTAGCCTCACTGGGGTTGGTCAGGCCATCCTCCAGGCCGCAGCCAAGCACGATACCTGGTACTACGCTTTTGGAAATCGTCGTACGGCCCGCTTTAATCTGATCAGCAGCAGCATTGCCCTGAGTGCCGCAGCCTACTACGCTATCTTCGATAACTATCTCCTCGCCATCGGCTGTGTCTTGATTGCTCTCCTGCAGCCAATCAGTATCTATTTTCTTAATGCACTCGCCTTCCTTCACGGCCAAAAGAAATTCAAAGAAGCCACCTGCCTACAAACAACCCGATCTTTCTTTATTACCCTCTCATCGATTGCTGCCGTACTCATCACACACGATGTACTCATCCTCATCATGGTCTTCTTGGGCTGCCAAGCCATTGCTGGGTATGTATCTTGGCGTCATACCAGACGTACTGTCCCTGAATCCCCGGAGCCAGCAAAACTAGCGCGGTATCACAGCATTGCCATTCACACGAGCCTCCGCAACATTATCGTTGGCACGGCAGCACGACTTGACGCAGTTATCGTCTTGCAACAACTAGGAGCTGCCAGTCTCGCAACTTTTACGATTGCCACTCTACTTCCAGAACATATCAAAGGTGCCTTCAAAAATCTCCCGACATTACTAATTCCCCGCTTCTCTTCTCGCACCGAAATAGACGCTCCCCACCTGGCGAAGCATAGTCTCAAAGGCTTCGTACTCCTTACGGTATTCACGGGCATAGTTATACTCATCGTGCCTTACTTGTATGAAATCATATTCCCTAAGTATCCTGAGGCAGCACTGTATACGCAAATCCTGGCACTGGCCTTTCCTGCCTCGATTTATCACATACACCAAAGCTGGCTACAAACGCAGAAGGCCGAAAAAGCCCTGTACTCGGTGAACGTACTAACGAGCGGCTTTCAGATAATTGCCACATTCCTCGGCATCACTTTCTTTGGACTCCTGGGTGCGGTGGGAGCAAAGGTAGCCACCAACTATGTACAACTATTCACCCTCATGTACTACACCCGGAAGTAACCCCTACTTTTTCTTCATTACTACAAAGTAACCGAGCGGGATGCGCTGTGACAGTATCTGGTAGCGCTTTGATATTTTGTTCCCAAACGAATCAAGCGCAAGCGCAATCTGCTTGGCAGCCTGACGCAGCATGTTGGTTGGCAATGAGCCGCCTACACACTGATACCCCAGTGAAAAGAACCCCTTACCCAGTGGTGTAATAGAAACAATTTCACAATTGTATTTTGCAGCCATTTTTCGGTAATGCGACTCGGTGTAGCGACCATAATCATCCGGTGAACCGTGGACATGGTGCATAAATGGTGTCGCAAATACCATGGTGCCACCGCTTTTGACCGTTCTCACAGTTTCGGCAAATGCGTTCTGTACTTCAAAAATATGCTCGAGGACATTCAGACAAATCGCTCCATCAAATTTCCCGTCTTCAAACGGAAAGGTCTTTTCAATATCAACAAACGTATCAGGCTCGCAAGTAGGATCAAGGTTGATTACATGAAATGTATGTTCCCCTTTCACCAGCTCATGGTAGCCAGACTTTTTACTACCCCCTACGTCTAATATTTTTCCATTGAGATGTACTTTCGATATTTCGGTATACTCACAATCACGAAGTATTGAGGTCGTTTTCATATAATTTATTTAGGACTAGCAACAATGACTAATGTTTCATCGAATTTTGGTGTCCATGTCCGAAGCACACGATTGAGCAGATTGAGACACTTCTTTTTGAGGCTTTCTTTATGTTTGTAACCAAGAGTAAACATAAAACCAAAAGTTTTGACCTCGAAATTACATTTTTCGAGCAATACTTTAATGGTACGGCGATTGAAATAGAACGTATGATCCGGATTGATTGGTGGCTCTTCCCTTGTCAGCTTCCCGGCCATGACATACAGATTAAAAGCATTTGGAGTCGTCATAATGAGTCGA
>CALMKR010000053.1 GCA_937867625.1 uncultured bacterium
CGAAGCCAAAGCCTATCTCGAAAAGCGGGGAGTGAGCAAAGAGACAATCAAAAAATGGCGTATCGGTTTTGCACCTGGTCCGCCGACCGGTGGGTGGCGCGAAGTAAAGAGTCACCTCAACACCATCGGGCACCCAGATGCGCTCATTATCAAAGCTGGCTTAGCGAAGACCGCTGATCAGGGTAAGGAACCCTTTGATGTGTTTCGTGACCGGATTATGTTCCCGCTGCGAGACGCTAACGGGAAGGTCGTCGCTTTTTCAGGTCGTATCCTTCATCCTGATGATAAAGCGCCAAAGTACGTGAATAGTCCCGAGACCGAGCTCTTCCATAAATCAGATTTGCTCTACGGGTATGATTTTGCAAAGCATCATATTCGCCAGCTGCCATTTTGGCTCTTGGTCGAAGGGCAGTTTGATGTCGTGATGAGTCACCAATGTGGCTATGCTACGGCAGTAGCTGTGTCGGGTACCGCCTTGACCCTCCATCACGTGCAGCAGCTCGAACGGCTCTCGCGTAATGTGGTCTTGGGACTTGATACCGACAAGGCAGGGATTAACGCGATGAAGAAGTCGGCTGACATCATGCTGCGTCGTGGTCTTGATGTAAAAGTCGCACGCTTTGCGGACGGTGCCGACCCGGCTGATATGGTACAAAAGGATCTTGCTGGTTTTAAGACAGCTATTAAGGATTCGGTTCATATCATTGAGTTTCTCCTCTCACACCTAAGGCGTGATATCACGGACGAGCGAGCCTACAAACTGAAAGTCCGAGAAGAGGTGATTCCGTTTGTAACCCTCATTCCAAACCGCATTGACCAAGAACACTTTGAAGGCGTGATAGCGGAAGCTCTCGGCACCACCAAAGACGCGATTCACTTTGAAGTACTACGGTTGATAGACACAGAGGCCAAAGTACCAACTGCGAATTTTGAAAAACCCGAGACGCCGAACATGCCACCGGCTGAAACCCGTGATCAGCGTGAGAAGGCACTGGCGTACCTCGTCGCTGCACTCGCCATTGTTGATGAGCATGAAGCCGGAGTCATCCGTCGTTGTTTGCGGCAGATACTTGATACCGAATACGAGGATGTCATCAGTGGTGTCGATCAGCTGCTCGTATCGAAGCTTACTTTCTCACTTGAACGAGAATTTGAAGCGGTGGCCGGGAAGGTGCGGCGGGACGAAATCCTCCACAAGCTCAATCGGTACCGTGATTTGGTCGGTAAAGAGGCGATTCAACAGCAACGGGCGAAGCTTGGTACGGTAACCGGGGAAGAAGAGGTCGTCCTACTGCAGTCAATTGCACACCATACGACTCAGCTACGGCGGGCCCCATACAGTGACGATATTTTTACGGCTTCAACGTAACGCAAACCCAAAATATCCAAAAGTCATCAAGGGAGGCGCTTTTAGGGCCTATTATATAAGTGGGGACTGGACAATTTCCCAATTTTCTGTATAGTTGTCCACATCTATGGCAACTGCCAAAAAAGTAGCGAAAAAGGCCAATACACCAAAGAAAAAAGCGGCAAAAGCCGTCAAGCCATCACCAAAAAAAGCAGTGAATAAAGGAGTAAAAAAGACTGTTAAAAAAGTCGCCGCTCCAAAGAAGAAGGTCGTCAAGCCCACCAAAAAAGCTATCACTAAGAAACCAACCAAAAAGGTCACCAAACCCGCTCAAAAAAGTGCGGCTAAAAAAGTAGTAGCAAAAAAGGCGAAGAAGACAGAGGTGAAAAAAGTAGCGGCTAAAAAAGTCGTAGTCAAAAAAGTCGCTCCGGTCAAAGTATTGCCAGTGAAGGCTCCAACCAAGAGTGAAAAGATTCTTGAACTCAAGGCGGCCGAACTGATGAAGAGTGGTCGTGAGCGAGGCTACGTCACGTACGACGAACTCCTCCGTTCGTTCCCAGAAATTGAAAAGGACATCATGTTCCTTGATGAACTCTATGAGCGATTTTCGATCGCTGGCATTGATGTACTCAAGAGTGGTGGCATGCTTGGTGCCGATCCAGCCGAAGAGCTGTTAGCCCAAAAGAATGCCTTTCGTCGAAATGATTCGAGTTATGACTCAATCCAGATGTACCTTCGCGAAATCGGTCAGTACCCCCTCCTCTCCGCACACGAAGAACGAACCCTCGCGAAGCGTATTGTCGATGGGGACGAAGAAGCACGTAACCTCCTTGCCCGGGCGAACCTTCGTCTCGTGGTCTCAATTGCGAAGAAGTACGTCGGACGTAGTCCAGACCTCACCCTGCTTGACCTGATTCAGGAAGGGAACCTCGGTCTTTTCAAGGCGGTTGATAAATTCGACTTCACGAAGGGCTTTAAGTTCTCGACCTACGCGACTTGGTGGATTCGCCAGGCGATAACCCGCGCGCTCGCTGACCAGTCTCGAACCATCCGTATCCCGGTACACATGGTAGAAACCATGGCGAAGTACAAGCAGGTAGCCCGTCGTCTTTCGCAAGACCTCGGCCGTGACCCAATGCCAGAAGAAATCGCTACAGAAATGGGGGTTGAAGTAGAGAAGATTTACCAGATTGAAAAAATCAGTCAGGATACTATTTCACTCGAACTCCCAATTGGTGACGAAGATGATCATTCTCGTCTCTCAGACTTTATTGCCGACGACAAAATCATTTCTCCAGACCAGGAGGTGTCTCACAGTATCTTGACCGATCAG
>CALMKR010000054.1 GCA_937867625.1 uncultured bacterium
AACCTCACGTTTACCTTGTCCGATGGCAGTACCATGGTCTTTGTCCGTGAGGGTGCTGTCCTCGAATATGCTGACGATACAACCGCAGCAGAGGAGAATAACCAGTAATGTAACGTTTTGCCCACCTTAGCCTATTTAATAGGTAGTGGGATCGCCATATGACTGACCACGAGTGGCAAACACAGTGTGACGACGCAAAAGCGGGTAGCCAATTGGCCTACCAAGTGCTCTTTGATGAACTTGAACCACGCTTGTATGCGTATGTCCGGGTCCGGGTCTTTGATGCTGAGCAAGCGGCTGATGTGGTACAGGAGACGCTCATTGCCTTTTTTAAGGCCCTGCCAACCTTTACCTATACGACCACGGCACAGCTCTACCAATACGTCTTCACCATCGTAAGGCGCCAGTTGGCACAAACGTACGAAAAAGCGAAGCGGCAACCGGAGACACTCGATGAATCAGTGGTGAGTGAGGATGTCATCACTCCAGCAGAAATCGGCATGATTCGGCAGGATGTGGCAGCTGCACTCGCTGCCCTTGATGAGACGGCGCGCGAGATTGTGGTCCTGTATCATTGGTCGCGGTTCAACTTTAAAGAAATCGGTATTTTACTCAATATGGAAGAGGGGGCGGTACGGACAAGACATCACCGAGCGAAGGGATTTTTAGGAACATTACTTACGTAACACGAGCATCATGAAAGATATATTTGATGAAAAAATGACTGCTAGCAAACCGGCCCAAAGTGCCCCGGCTCGTGAAGCGATGTTTGCCCGGGTGATGGAACAAGTACATGGTGGTGTACCAATGTCGACCAAGATCGTATCCCCGTATACAGCGTGGCTCCAAAAACCATCAAAGACCTTCGTGGTCGGAGTGCTTGGTGTATTTCTTATTGTTGGTATGGGTGGCACGGTAGCCGCTGCCGAGGCCTCAAAGCCAGGCGATTTACTATTTTCGGTTGATCAAAAAACTGAGGCGATGCGTCTATTGTTGGCTAATGAAGAACGTAGGGCAGAACTCCGGTCAGCCTTTTTGGATGAGCGACAGCAAGAGTTAGCGGCAATTGTGGCGGAAGAAATCGAGAAGACTAAAAAGGAAATCGAAGATATTACCAATGGGGTACCAGTTACCGAACAAGGGGAGGAGCGGATTACTCGTGCTCTTGATGCATTTTTACTCCAAGCTGAGCAGTTGCCTCAATTTGATACTGAAGGTCGCCGTCGAGAGGTAATCACGCTCATTGATGAAATACGTGTGCATGGTCGGGAAGGTGATGATATGCGCCTCCGGATTGATGAAGACCGTTTTGAAATTCGTGCCGATGATATGCGAGTGCGGAGTCGCGATGATGGTGAAATAGAAGTTCGTATGGAACAGGATGATGAGGACCGTGGTGGTGATGACAACGACCGAAGTGGCCATGGAAGTGATGATGACCGTCAGTTTGATGATAGCGATGCTCGAGGAGTGGGAAGCGATGATTCCTTTAATAATAATGAGGAAGATGATAGTTATGATGATAGCAGTCGTGACAATGTAAAGGATGTGAGCGATAGTAGCGACGAATATGACGATAGTGACGATCGCTTGGAAGACCACGGAGGCAAAGACGAAGATAGAGACGAGGACGAAGACAAGGATGAAGATATAAATGACGACAATTCCGGTAAGTCAGAAGACAACTAGAGATTATTGGTAGCTCGTCATAAAGAGGCGTATACTGGTGGTTATGACATCTACGAACGATATCTTAGCAGCATTATCTGCTCGTTATCCGCACCAACCCACCTTTCTGCAAGCGGTGGCTGAGGTGTGTACGACCTTGGCACCCTATCTCGGAGCCAGTGGTGCAACCGAGGCCGACTACGTCCGACTTCTCCGTCTCGCCACCCCGGAGCGGATTATTACCTTTAAGGTGTTGTGGACCAATGATCAAGGTGCAATTGAACATAATATCGGTTACCGGTTGCAATTCAACTCGGCACTTGGTTCCTATAAGGGTGGCCTGCGGTTTGATGTAACAGTCAACGAAGACATACTCAAGTTCCTTGGGTTTGAACAAATTTTCAAAAATGCCTTAACGGGTCTGCCACTCGGTGGTGGCAAGGGTGGGAGTGATTTTAATCCCAAAGGGCGGAGCGACAGTGAAATCCGCAGTTTTTGTCGGGCGTTTATGGTTGAGCTCCATCACCACATTGGTATTGAAGTGGATGTGCCAGCGGGGGACATGGGTGTTGGCGGTCGGGAGATTGGCTACATGATGGGGATGTATAAGGAACTCACGCACCGCAGTGAGGGAGCAATGACCGGCAAAGATCCTCTGATTGGTGGGAGTTTTGGTCGCACTGCTGCGACCGGTCATGGTGCGGTGTATTTTGCACGCGCCATGCTCCGCGAAAGTGGTAAGACTTTGGCGGGATTACGATGTGTGGTCTCTGGGTCTGGTAACGTGGCCGAACATACGGCTCGGAAATTAGTGTCCGAAGGAGCGGTAGTACTGACACTGTCTGACCGTACTGGCTACCTCTACAAAGAAGCCGGACTGACTACCGGTGATATTGATGCGATTATTGCTCACAAAGACACTGACGCTAATCTCGACACTATAGCTATTTCAGGCGCTACGTTTACTGTGGGCAAACCCTGGCAAGCAGTGGTGGCCGATGGTTATTTCCCGTGTGCCACCCAAAACGAAATTGACGTGGCTGATGCCAAAGCTATAGCAAAGCATGCCGTCTTGGTTGTTGAAGGGGCCAATATGCCGCTCTCAAATGAGGCGGTCGCGGTCCTCCATGACGCACATATTCCTCACGCTCCCGGCAAGGCGAGTAACGCCGGTGGGGTAGCAGTGTCTGGACTCGAGATGGCGCAAAACGCCGCTCATTACCCGTGGTCGGCGGACGAGGTCGAGGCAAAGCTCATCGCTATCATGGAGAATATCCACGAACTATGTCGAATCGAAGGAGGAACGGATTGGGGGATTGATTATGTTGGCGGGGCCAACATCGCTGGTGCCAAACGAGTCCTTGCAGCCATGAAAGTATTGGGTTGGTAGCCATATGAATTCGGACGAATTTATGCCAGCGAATCGAAATTCTGGTTCGCTTCCTCAATCGGTTGATATTAAAGTGGCGACAGCCCCTACTCTCGTCTGTCGCGAACATGAACTACAGGCGTTGGAGATAGGTTGGGATGCTCTTTGTGTCAATCGAACAATTACAGAAAATGCTACCCTTTTTCGTGTACTACAACCGCAACATAGTTCAGTTACAGTAACACCAGATATTACATACAAACACGTGGTGGGTGCCCGGTACAGACAAGTTTTTGCAGAAGTGCCATATTTGGCATTGTCTGCCATGGTCGTTCCCATTACGGCTGATGGAGAGGTGGTGCTGAAGGTGCGTGACTCTGGAGATTGGCCACTCTCGTATGAATGTGTTGGCGGTTTTCTTCGCGAGCAGTTTACTCACCGTACGATTGATGACTTTGTTATTGAACGTTTACAACGTGAGTTGCCGGAGATTCATGACTTCCAACTCGAATATGCAGGATATTATGTACTACCTTCAATTGCTGAGTGTATGTATGTGTTTGTTGCCCGTCTGCCACAAACGGCGGAGGACTTACGTGCCAATATCGACTCCCGGTCATATATATTTCTCTCAGAAATCGACGACGCTGTAGGTGCTACTATTCCACTCCACCACCCGACCAAATTAGTGCTTGAAGCACTGCAGAATCACCAGATCTTGCCTGTATAGCACGCTGACGAATGTGTAAAGATAATTCAACAGCCTCTTTATTGTATTCGTGCCAAAATGGCACGAATAATGCACTGTTTTGGCACGAATAGACGATGTGAGGGATAAAATGAGCAAAAATAAGGCTAAAAACTTTTGTATTTTGACTAAAATTGTGCTGTAATACTACCTACTGACGACGAGCTTTGGCTTGTTGGGACAGTGTAGCTCTTACTGAAAGGAATTGTCATGGCTGCCCAACCCCGCTTCATCCGACAGACCGACGGCACCGTCACCTTTAAGGTGAAGTCAGACGGTACGACGGGTGAAGGTTGGATCGCCAGGCTTCAAGCCGTTGGCCACATAGTTAGGGGTGACGCGAAGAAAGTCCTACGGTCATCCGCCTTTGTTCCGACGAAGAAAGGAACTATCCACAATCTGACACTCCTTCCGTACCGTTTCTTGGGGTGGGGTCGTCTACATAAGATGGCAAACGTCCGAGAAAAGGCAAAGGGGCTCCAATTATCTATGCCTCACCCCGAGGTTGCCCCCCTCATCTGTACGATGTTCTCAATCGAAGATATCAGGGGCATTGGTCTCGCCGATCTAATTGTCGTGCATGACTCCATCGAGGTCGCTGACGGTCGCAGGAGCTTGCTCTGCGTTGGTACGGACGATGATGATTCGGATCTCTATGCCGTGGATGACCCTGGCGAAAAGTGGGGTGTGCAGTATGGCTTTGTGTTCTCGTCTGCATCAGACTCGACATTCTGACTTTAGACCCAGCCATCTTTGACCTTGGCCGCTCCGATAACTCGGGGCGGTTTCTTTTTGTTTGGTAGAATCAGGTTGGTGTTGGGCGGATCTGCTGGCGATTAAGGTTGCTTGTGACTGAATCCAGTATCAATGGCGTTTTAAACATACAATTGCTCCCTTTATCAAGAGGTGACAAATTGTCTAGGGCAGGGTATAGTACTCGCGCGACGCCTTCATTGGCTTTTTCTTTTCTAGTACGCGCCCCAATCGTGTTTTTGTAAAAGACGCACATTAATAAACCTTTATATACATATATAGTATGGCCCGAGAATTCCCCCTTAATAAGCTTCGTAACTTCGGTATTGTTGCGCACGTAGACGCTGGTAAGACTACCACTTCAGAGCGCGTGCTCTTCTACACCGGTATGTCACACAAGATCGGTGAAGTGCACGATGGTGCTACCGTCACCGACTGGATGGAACAGGAACGTGAACGTGGTATCACCATTACTGCGGCTGCGATTTCTTGTAACTGGTCAAAATCAGACGTGATTGACCGCAAGGACAAGTCACAGATGTACGCCTTTAACATCATCGACACCCCCGGTCACATCGACTTTACCGCTGAAGTAAAGCGTTCAATGCGTGTACTCGACGGTGCCGTTGTCGTATTTGACTCAGTAGCTGGAGTAGAGCCACAGTCTGAAACAAACTGGGGCTACGCTGACGAAGCGAAAGTGCCACGTCTCTGTTTCATCAATAAGATGGACCGTATGGGTGCATCTTTTGAGAAGTCTTATGCCAGTATCCTCGATCGTCTTTCAAAGAAGGCCGTTCGTGTACAACTTCCATGGGGTGCGGAAGAACACTTCAAAGGTGTGGTAGACCTTATCCGTATGAAGGCGTATACCTTCGAAGGGGAAATGGGCACTAAAATTGTGGAGCAGGAAATTCCAAGTGAACTCCAGGCTGATGCTGAGCTCTACCGGGCTGAACTCATCGAGCGTGTAGTTGAACACGACGATACGCTGATGGAAGCGTACCTTGGCGGAGAACTCCCAACCAACGAACAAATCAAGGCTACCCTCCGTAAGGCGGTGATAGAGAACGAAATTTTCCCAGTATTCACTGGTTCTGCTCTCAAGAACGTTGGTGTTCAGCTCGTACTCGACGGTGTGGTTGATTATCTCCCAGCTCCAACTGACCTCGAAGCGGTTAAGGGTACCAATCCTGATACCGACGCTGAAGTTACTCGTAGTGCCTCTGATGAAGAGCCATTCTGTGCGCTGGCGTTTAAGCTCCAGACTGACCCATTTGTGGGACAGCTCACTTTCTTCCGTGTGTACTCAGGTGTGGTGAAGGCTGGTAGTTACATCTACAACGCGACCACAGGCCAGAAGGAACGTCTCGGTCGTATCGTACGACTCCAGGCTGATAAGCGTACCGAAATCGAAGAAGTATACGCTGGTGAAATTGCTGCCGGTGTAGGACTCAAAGAAGTAAAGACCTCACACACCCTCTGTGATGAAGCTAATCCAATCATCCTCGAACAGATTGTCTTCCCGAAGCCAGTGGTCGCCATGAGTGTTGAACCAAAGACCAAAAACGATCAAGAAAAGATGGGTACTGCGCTCAAGAAATTGTCAGACGAAGACCCAACCTTTATCGTTTCAACTGACGAAGAAACCATGCAGACCATTATTGCTGGTATGGGTGAACTCCACCTCGAAATTCTCGTTGACCGTATGAAGCGCGAATTCGGTGTTGAAGCTAACGTTGGTGCGCCACAGGTAGCCTACCGCGAAACGATTCAGCACGAAGCTGATGCGGACTACAAGTACGCCAAGCAGTCTGGTGGTCGTGGACAGTACGGACACGTCAAGATCAAGATTCGTCCAATGCAGCCACTCGAAGAAGGGAAGGATGTGGCCAAGAACGTCACTCGTGAAGATCACTTCGAATTCGTGAACAGTATCAAGGGAGGTGCGATTCCAGGCGAATTCATCCCAGCGGTAATGAAGGGTTGTCGTGAAGCCATGGCCCGCGGTTTTGTGGCCGGATACAAGATGGAAGACGTGACTGTAGAACTCTACGACGGATCATTCCACGATGTGGACTCTTCAGAAATCGCCTTTAAGCTCGCAGCTATTTACGCCTTTAAGGAAGCGGCAGCGAAGGCCGGTGCGGTTCTCCTTGAGCCGGTGATGAAGATTGAAGTACGTACCCCAGAGCAGTTCATGGGTGACGTCAACGGAAACATCTCAAGTAAGCGTGGTCAGGTAGAAGGTATGGGTGACCTCGGCGACAAGAAGGTGATTACCGCTCAGGTACCACTCTCAGAAATGTTCGGTTACACGAACACACTTCGTTCGATGACCCAGGGTCGTGCCAGTATGACGATGACCTTCGATCACTACGATGTCGTACCACCAAACGTGGCTATGGATATCAAGAAAGCGAGAGGGGTAAAGGATATTGTAGAAGAGGCATAAAGAAATGGCGCTCCAGAGAGCGCCTTTTCTTATGCCTCGCTATATCCTTTACCGACCTTGCCTGCTCGTTTGTGAGGCGCACCGAAACAAACGAGCGACAAGGTGTACTGATCCTGTAAGGATTAAAGGATAGAGTGGAGGAGGCATAATAAAAATGGCACCCCTAAGGGTGCTCTTCTTTTATATGCTTCCCATTATGTCTTTGACGAGCCGGAGCGATACGAATCGCCCCTTCCTAGGGCGATGAGGCAGCGAGGCCGGGGAGGAAGTGCTTGATAGAATTGAACGTAGTGAAAATTATATCAGGCAACTTGACCCTAAAGGATATTGTAGATGAGGTCGCAACCGAAATAAAATACTGACAAGGTGTACTGAAGCTGTAAG
>CALMKR010000055.1 GCA_937867625.1 uncultured bacterium
GTCGTAGTACTTTCTGTATTGCCTGAATGGACTCAGCGAGTTCTTCACTCAGGTAATAAAGTCGTTCTACTTCGGCGGGGCTCAATTTATTAAACGTCGTCATTTTTCTTTCTTATAGTGCATTAAATATGCTATGGCTGATTCTAAAATTTCTATACTATCATTCAGTAAACCTAGAGAGTTATTACATTTTTGACAGAGAAAACCTCTAATCTCATTTGTCTCATGACAGTGGTCTAGGTGCAATGCTCTACCAAAATTATCACTATTGCAAATATCGCAGGCAGTTCCTCTTTTTGCCAACAACTTTTCAGACTCTTCTTCTGAAATATCAAATACCCGTTTGTATTTATTAATCAACCTACGATTGTTTACTCTAGGTCTATCTCTTTCCTTCATTCTACGAGTTGCTTCAGCACGTTTATCTTTATTTTTTAAAGACCATTCTTTATAGTAGCATTTACTACAACTACCTGTCTTTCTTAAAAGACATTCAGAATGAATAGTGCAGTACCTAGGCTCATTCATATCTTCTTTATTTCAAACCATTTTTTCGTTGCTTTTTCTTGCTCTTTTAATTTGCCTGCCTTACATTCAGTCCTATAGTCGCAATATTTGCAGCCGTTACCAGCTATATGTTTAAAAAATCCTAACTCTTGTACTTGATCAATTGCTCCCTGAATGGAAAACTCAATTCTTCCTAGCAGGCTCTCTTCAATTTCGTCACTATCAGCATAGGTATCTAAGACAATTTCACCTTCTTTTATATGGTGAATTCCACTCTGTGCTCCTACAATTTTTTCAACGCCCTTATGGAACATAACCTTATAGGTATTGAGCTGGTCTTGAAAATTTCTTAAACCCATTGCGGACACAGTGCCATACTTATGGTCCAAGATTACGACATCACCGTTCTTCAACTGGATTACTAAGTCAATTACCCCTCTGAAATATACATCGTCAGAAAAGAAACCAGTAGGTTCCCAATCTTTAGTCACACCTATTCTCAACTCCTGAAGGATACGTTTGATGCCGTGGGCTTTTTCGAAGCCATCAATCTTTTCCTTGAAGCGCTGTATATTGTACTCAACAGACACAATGTTCTCTTCCCATTGTTCGTCCGTCAGAGTTTTTCTGTACTCTTCTCTTGTAGCTGCATAAGCCCTACCAATCTCTTTGCCACCTAAGACAAATTCTAAGATTCTGTGAGCAGCTTTACCAGTCTCCGTGATAACGGAGATCTCAGGCTCAGCTTCAGGCTTTTGTTTAATCACATACTGAAGATAAAACTTCAGCGGGCAATTCTTTAGCACCTTGAGCTTACTATGGCTCCAGGGACCTAGTCCAACCGGTGAGAAATCTATACCAGTCTCTTCCAAGTCTGTAATGATTTCTTCAGAAGTCTTTTTAGCCTTCTTTACTGGACTAGTGCTTTTTGATTGTTCCATCTGTTACTTCGCCTTGTTTATATTTGTTCTTCAGGTACGTTCTCAACTCATCGTCAGTCATACCTTGTGCTTTTTTTTTTTTATTATAATCGGTGTTAAGGCTTAGCTCTAGTATCTCTTCATCTTCTTCATCTAGCTCCTCACCGCCTTCACCTAATGTTTCACGGATTGCTTCCATGACGTCTTGTAGTTCTGGGTAAATTTCTTCACCGTGTTCCTGCAAGTAGGCTAGGTACTTATCTTCGTATTCTCCATATAAAAACATGGTTGTCATCAATGACGACTTAAATACACGAAGATACGGTACTGGAATAAACGGGACTACTTGATGATCGCTTTCCTTACCTTTAGGGCCGTGAACCAATTTAGAAGGAATTGCGACTAAAAAAGAGTCGTCTGTTTCTTCAAGCATAACGCCCAACAAAGTTGTCGCTTCTGCGTTACTAAGCACGAATATCCTAGGCCCTGCGTCAGTGCCATACATCAAAGAATACTCGGGAGTTACTTCTTCTTCAAGGATATTGCTTTCGTCTAACTCGTTATCCATGGGTTTTACCCTTGTTATAGTTGTAGAAAAGACCCAGGCCCGTAGGCCCAGGCAAGTTACGCTGCCACGGGGGCCTGTTCAACTGCAGAAGTGAAGTCCACGTAGAATTCTTGGCCAATTGCAAATTGCTCACCTACCGATTGATGAACCAGGGAAAGTTCAACACTGCCTCCTGGGGTAGCCAGGTAGAAGGCTTTATTTTCAGGAGTATCCGCCGTTACGGGCGTCAGTCGGACTGTATGCATTTCTTTCACTCCGTTCCAACCAGCTTGGCGAGTAATGCTTGTGACTTTAAATTTTGCTCGTATTGTCATATTGTTTTATTAGTAGCCGGACCTGTAGGCCCGGCATTTGTTTTACAGATCGTAAGCCTTACGACCACCCTTTGCAGGTTTGGTCGGGGCGTTCTCAACCACGTCGGTTGCGATGGTTTCTTCTTCGACTGGGGTAACGTCAGTTACTTCGTCAGCAGCAGCCAACAGCACAACGTCAGCAGGGGCTGACAGAGCTTGCTGATCACCACGAGCTTTCTTGTTCGCAACGTACTCATAGAAGTTTTCCAGAGACAATTTGCGATCTTCGCCGGAAACACGAGACAGTTCAGTCACAAAATCCAGCACAGGACCTTCAACTTTGCTTCCTTCTTTCAAAGGTTCAGCCTTGATCAGTTCAACGTTCTTGGCCTTCGTTGAAGTCAGAGAGGCTAGCGTGTACATACGCTTATGTGGTGCTACGCCAGCCTTCTTCATCAGACCTTGCCAATCCATACCACTCATGTAGTTGGTTTTGGAAAAGTTCGTCACGAAGATACGCTTCAGATCACCTGTGATTGAGAGGACGCTCAGTGTTTTGCTGCACTGGGAACGTTTGTTTTCCTCGTCAAATTTTGAATATGGGCACGCACGGCATTCCCCATATTGAAAACCTGTCACACCGTCTGGGCTGTTACACAGCATTTGCGCTTGTTCTGGATCTGGATTCCAGTATTGACGCGAGGTCCATAGACGAATCGGTATCGTCTTCATTGGGGTCTCCATCACATCTTCACCTAAAACGAAGGAACCGATACCTGCACCCTTCGGCAGCTTGCCTCGGTCAGATGTACCTTGCACCAGTTTCAGAAGCTCTGGACGCCATTCCAGGGGCTTGTCACCGAAGCCTTCGATGACCTCACCCATGCGTTCCACGAGTTCCGTTGCGCCTGCTTTATAAGCGTCAGGCAATGCTGCGGCCAGTTCGACCAATTTCTCAAGATTTTTCATTTATTTCCTAGTGAAGTTTTAATTAGTTTTCGTCTACGATTCGATATTGACCACTATCGATAATTGCTTTTAACTCTCCGACGGTAGCAATACCCCAGCGTGCCATTAAAGACAAAGCGCTAGAGTCGTCACCGGATTTGAGTTGGTCAAGTTGATGCTGCGTTATAACGATGCAGCTTGATTTTTCCATAGTTGTCTCCTCAGTAAGATTATACCAAAGAAAGCAATATTATGCTGGGATATTTCAGTCCTGATCTTCATCTCTGACTTCGATTTCAAAGCGATTGCTACCTAAGTAGCCTCCGCGTTTGGCTTCTGAGCCCATAAGGGCAGAGTAGACTAAATCTAGTTCGTCTAAAGACTTTTCGTCTTGTGAGCGAGACTCGAATATGAACTGAATGCTGCCCACCTTTTTTATTACTTCTACTTTGATCATTTCTTACTTAGTTTAGGGAAAGTGCGTGTTGAGTGATCGAGTTTACCACTTCTTTTTCATTCTGTCTATTGACCTCGTGCAGAAACATTGACCAGATAGTTGGGGAGAACTTATGACGCCAGTCAATTAGTTCATCTTTAATGGACATTAGCCGTTTTGCCTCGTACTCAACATTGGCATCTGGGCTCTCCCGAAAACGCAGCAAGAAACGTTCATACAGAGTTTGTAGCGTTGAATCTACATAGATGGAAACACAGTCGTATTTATCACGGAGTTGCGTAAGACCATGAGGTTCAACGATAACTACAGGAGATAAACCACTTTTAAGCTTACGATCTATTTCACTTCTCAATATCCCGTAATAGTTGCCTTTGAAATTAGTGGACTCGGCCACCTGATCTTCTTCTATTAGTTTTTGCGCTTGTTCAATAGTTACGAAATTGTAATCTACCCCCTCTATTTCTCCACCCCTAGGTTGTCTTGAGGTAAAAGAAAGAATTTCGCAAAATACCCCCGTATCTAAAAGTTTTCTCACTAAGGTTGTTTTGCCACCACACGATGGACCTGTAACCGTAAAGACTTTATTTGTCATTATTTCCTTTTAAACTTAGTATTTCGTCTATTGTATATTTTCTCAATTTTGCAATTAAGCCGGACGGAGAAATACCTAAATCCCTAGCCCAATCACTCATGATCATTTTTCTACCATTATGTTCTATCCACCTATTTAACCTGGTATTTCTAACCTGTTCAGCTACAGTTGCCCACCTACAATTTTCTTTTGAATAACCTAAAGAATTATCTATTCTAACCAGAGAATACCCTTCAGGTCTAAGACCCATGTCTTCAAAGAAATTTTCAAAAGAATTAACCCAACGTTCGCACATTGTTATACCGCTACCTCCATAGGATTGATAATATTTG
>CALMKR010000056.1 GCA_937867625.1 uncultured bacterium
TAGGCATTATTTATTCTTTCCTAGAATCTTGTCTATATAAGGAAGGGTTTCACTCTTCTTAGGAAGATGATCTTTCCACTTCTCTCCTCCTTTTGTAATAGCTTTCTTAACACTGCCCACCCCTGCGTTATAAGCTGCTAAAGCTTTCTCGTAGTCGTTGTCAAATTCGTTAAGCATAGCTTTCAGGTAATCCTTACCAAACCGAATATATTCTCCTTCGGACTGGTCTTTCAATGGTGCAACGCCATATCCAGGATCTTCACCTGTCTTCCTCATCACCTGTGTAATTCCCTTAGCCCCAACACCAGATGTTGTAAGGTTCCCCTTAGCGTCTGTATGTTGTCCCCTTGACTCAGTTTGAACCAAGGAAGCAAACACTACATCAAACTTATCCCCAGAAGGCTTAGGAAGGGCCTTAGAAGCCTCTACAGGAGCCTTAACAGGCTTGGGCTTAGTGTCGTAGCCAACCCACTCCTTAGCGGCTTGTACAGCCTCCTCTATGGAATAGTCCCAAGGCATCTTCTTCTTGCTAGATGGAGTAGGTTCTACAGGAGATGGAGGAGGAATCCCCCCTCCTTTCTGTGCAGCTTCTTTCCAAGGAAGGCTCCAAGGGCCTTTCTCTGGCATTTCATTACTTTGTTCCATTTCCAACCTTCTTCCAGTTGTTTCGATCTTGCCAGCTTCCTTTACCGGAGTATTCAAAACCATCCACAACAGCGCCAGTAGGATAGGGGTAGAGGCTAGGAACGAGCCTGTGCTTGTTCTCTTCCCAATACTTATCATAATCTTCTCGTCCCTCTAAGTGGGCACCTAGACGGATAGTTTTATTAACCGCTGCTGAGACTTCTTGTAGCTTTTTCATTTGCTCTACAGCAAACTGTCGTCCACGAGGATCTTCTGGATATTTTTTCAAATTAAACTGAACACCTCCGCTTGAGAAATCAAGAGACACATCTGCCAGATTAAGCTTACGTGTTTCTTTCTTAACGACATTAACCATATCCCCGGTTTTACCTTTCTCCAGATGAGCAGAGGTAAAATTAAGAGTGTCTGTAAGAACTCTACTAACACCTTGTTCTACATAACGAGTGTAATTTGTTTTGAAGACATCTTTAACCAAAGCCTGAACTTGTGGGTTAATAGGATGTTCTTTAACAAATTTAATGTAAGAAGGTTTAGAGAGAATATCTGTAATCTCAGCAAATTGCTTAGGATTGAAATCAGGATTGTTAACAGCAAAAGCAGCTTGACGGAGACCTGTCTCAATACCTGTGACAAGTTCCTTGCTTGCCTCTGGGGTGTCTTTCATCGTATTGTTAGAATAAGATTGTAGAGCATTTCCCAGTCCCGTAAACACACCTTTACCAACCTCAGTTCCAATCAAAGCAGGGGTGGTAGAAGATGAAGGACTCATTGCTTGACCAAGTGCAGAGATTGCTCCATTACTCACACCTGCTAGAACCAATTGCCCATTCGTACCTAGTAGGCTAGAGGCTGCTACAAAATCTAGAATACGAGGATCACTCTTAACAAGGGACAGTTTACGAGCGTTAACGATAGAGTCTAGAGCTGATTTAGTTTGATCCAAAGAAGCATTAGGATCAAGAGCCTTAAACCCCTCTTCTCTAATCTTATCGAAAATAGAACTATACGCATTACCCAATCCGGGATCAAGCAATCCAGCTTTTTTAATCGTAACATCAAGAGATGCCATTTGCTGACCCCATTTGAGCTTCACTTCATCCCAATTACCTTTAGCCTTTGCTTCTGCAAGCATGTCTCCGAGCATTGGATGGAGGGTTTGAATGGTGTTAGATGCAACATCACTAATCACGCCAATAGAAGCTTCCTTAGCACTAGCAGCAGCTTGTTCCTTAGTGAACCTACCCACTTCCATTTCAAAGCGTGTATTCTTTTGAATCTGTTCAATCTTGTTATTAGCTTGAAGATTCTGCTGGTAGTTGCTTGTAATCTGTTGACGTGTCTCAGCACTGAAATAAGGCTCAATCAAATAGCCTGCCTTCATAGCATCTTGCTCTAGAGATTTCTGCTGACTCTTAGCATCTTTCTCAAACTGTTCAGCTTCTCCTAGTTCAGAACCAGCAGAGAAAGCCTTACGTGTTTTCTCAAGATCATCTGTGTATTGAGAATAATTCCCTTGATACTGAGCGTTCAAAGCTCGTGTTCTTACATTGGCCTCTCCGGGAGAGAGATTGCCAGACGCAAGCTGTGTGTTAATATTAGATAGTTTATTAGCATATCCGCTCACCACCGCTTGTTTAGCTGCTTCAGCTTGTGCCTTAGCTTGATTTGTTAATCCTGCTTCAAAAGTGTGAGCAAGCTTGCTAAAAATATCTCCTACACCATTGTCCAATATCCCTGTCGTTGCAGGAGCAATAGGAGAACTCCCTGCCCCTTGCGGGGCGGAGAGCTGTGTTGCATCAGTTCCAAACTGTGCCATTATTATTCCTTACCTATAGTTTTATATTTTTCCAACAGAAATTCCTTCTGCTTAGGGTCCATGTCTGTCATCATACGAATACGATCAGACATATTCTCAGGTGTAGTGAATCCAGAATGGAGCATCAACTGTCTAAACAATCCAAACTCTGGATCTGCTAGAAGCTTAGAGACTTCCTTCCACACAATCTCTTGTGCTTTAGGGTTGTCACTGTAACGCTTCAACAACATTCCAGAAACTGCCTGCATCTGTTCAGGAGAAGAAACCCCTTGATTCATTTGCGTTTGGTAATACTTAGCAACTTCCTTGACATCTTTCTGAATGTCCTCAGTCATTTTCTTAGTATCCTTACTAACATCCATCACAAGCCTCCAACGATCTCTCTGAGAAGCTGTTGAGAATCCTGCAATCTTCAACATAGCTTCTGTAAAATGGACATTATCTGAAATAGCCTGTCCATATTTACCAATGCGTTTCTCAGCTTCTAACATCATGTATGCTTGTGTAGCATTAGAAAATCCAGAAGAGATGTTTGCAAACGCAGAGAGTGTGTCAACAAACTTGTCAGGAGTTTCTCTAGCATCATCAAAGCCGTTAAAGAATCTACCAAGCGTCCTGATAGCATCCATTGTACGTCCTTGAGAACCAAGAAGCTGTCCAGCAGGGCTATTAGACAAAGCTGCAAGAGGCCCACCAGTCATAAAGGCATGACCAATCTTAGCAAATCCCTCTAAACCACCAGGAGCGAGTGAAGAGAAATCTACTAGGAATTCATCATCCTTAGTGAGTTGTTGGAAAGCATAATTCAGAAATGCACTTTCAAAACCGTACACAACAAAGTCTCGTTCAATCGGATCGTCTGGGAGAATGTCTCCTCCAATCCAATCACTAACGAGTAGTGTTGGTGGCCCCCAGAAGAACATGTCCCCTATAAAGAGCTTAGCCCTGTCCTGCCAAGGAATCCGACGATTTGTATAATTCAACAGAGCCTTGTGAGGAACCTGTAAGAACTGAAGAATCAGATTAGCAGAGGTTTGATTATACGACATATCTCCAGCAAAGTTCATGTCGTAGCTTAGAGCACGAGCCGCAGAATGTGCTTCACCTTTTACAGTGACATCTGTAACATCAAGACCCCTAGAGATGTATTTGTCATACACAGAAGCTAGGTGAGCCAAGTTGTTAAACTTCTCCCCTGTATCAAAACCAATACGACGCATAATATCAATAGGTTTAGAAGCAGCCTTAGTGTACTTGTTGGTTGCATTGGTTGCATCCATCAAAGCATCACGTACAAGGTTGTTCTTATCCACTGCCTGCATAATACCTGTCTCATCTACAAACTTAGCAAACTCTCTATATTTGGCTCCGCTAATCCCTTTAGGAAGTGGACCTCCCATAGAATGAGAGAGATAAGCTGAAGTGAGAAGGGGTACACGTCCTGTCACCCATCCCTCTGTATTATACGCCCACATACGAACAGCTTGGTGAGGCTGAATGATAAGTTGACGAAGGGGGTTGGTAGCTAGATAGGCTGTGAATACAAAGCCTTTTCCGGTAGACATTGGAGAAGCTTCTGCAAGAGCCAAAGCTCCTCTTTGTAATCTTCCTGCTCCAACATTTCCCAACAGTTCAGCAGCAGTGTGCATAATCTGCTTGTAGATATTATCCATTCCATTAATATATCCATTCTCCATGTAACGAATATAATTAAAGGTGGTACGAGCGTCTGCAACTTCTTTCGTAAGCTGTGCTCCTTTCTCACCAATCTTAGAAGAGCTGGTAGGAAAGTGTGTAAGCCCTTTCACAGGATCGAGAAGGTGTCCATACTGATTAAGGAAGCGTTCACGCATTGTCTCGATAACAGGACGCATAATTGTCCTACCACCAATACTCTTAGCTGAACGTACAGCAGATGTTACTGGATCGAGAATATAGCTTCCATCTCCAATGTGATTGATACCTGCTCCTGTTTCTAGAAGTTTACCACGATGCCTTTGAGCAACACGACCTGCTGCTGCATTGACATCAAACCAATCATCACTCCCTCTACGGATAGCGTTATTGTCTGCACGATCAATGTATGTAACACCGGGAGGTGCTGCATCATTCATTCGTTTAGCAAAAGCCCTAGCTTCTGGAGTGCTCTTAGCTACAGCAACAGCTTTACGGATTTGCTCTCCATTAGCCCCTACAGAAATTTCATCTACAAACCTAGCTGCTTTATACTGAAGCTGATAATAGCCTTCACGATAGTTTAGCACTTGATCTGAATCTGTTAGTTTACGCAGGTAGCCTTGAGGAGTGTTACGCGAAATAGCGTGTGTAACAATCTCTCCATGGAACGGACTAGAACGACGAAGGGTTACAAAGTGACCTTTAGCATTATACAGATCATCTCCCTCTTTGATAGAGAGTTCTACAATCTTATCAAGATCTGGCT
>CALMKR010000057.1 GCA_937867625.1 uncultured bacterium
TCCGTTTCGTCAGATGCGTCAGACCGCAGTATGGACTGACAACTATGCGAGCTTCCTGTTTGCATCTAACAAACCACAACCTGTTCACATCGAGGCTAGTGACCGTCGTTACAACTGCGGCAATTACCAGCGCAATCGTTTGGACTATCCGGGGGACGAGGCTATTGAAAATGAACTCGAAGCGTTTGCTGCGTACCTATTGGCCCATAAAGCCGACGCTGAAAAAGCGAATCAAATTATTCAGACCGATGCGCGGACACGAATTCAACAACTGGGCGTTACAAGTATTGACGAAACTTGCAAGTGGATAACCACAGGTGATTTCGACGCACTTTGGTATTCAATGCCTGATGAACAAATAATCAATGCATCACCTATTCAAACAGGCGCATCTGCTGATGCAACAGCGTATATCACCTTGATGAAGCGCTTGCTTCACGAAGTGATCAATGAGCCTAAGAACCGATTATCCCGCGATGAGATGTACGTACTTATCCAGTACCACGTAGGGCAGTTATCACCCGCCCCCGGCAAGTTCACCAGCTTGCTGCGTCACCACGGGATTGAAACAAAGCAAATCCGTCGCAACGGTCAGAAGACTTACGGCATCGACATCGAATGGCACATCAGTGATGAGCTGCGCGATGAACTGACCAACAAAAACTCTAAACCCAAACTAAGGAAAATCAAATGAATCCGTTAGTCGCATGGTTCATATCGCGTGTACGGCCATCGTCGCCTGTTCAACTGAAGAAGAAAGGTGGTCATGACAAATCCAATCTACCCAACAACTACCCCCGGCGCCAAGCTTGCGCGTAAGGCTGTTATGGGGCGCATCGGTCGCATTCACCACGGCCTTCACGCCTCTTTCACCTCCACCCGTCACGCCAAATCTAAAGGACTCTGAAATGAACACCCATTACACCAAAGACGATGTTGTTGAGTTAGCAAGCAGCATCTTCGTCAACGACATCAATTCGGAATCAGTCGCTGAAAGTGGTATAGAAATCGAAAGCATTGCCGAAGCAGCGTTCTACGCTTCTGAAGTATTCTTCATGAAGGCCGCTGCTTACCATCGTGGTGAGCTGAACTTGGTGCTGAGCGCCTGTCACAACTGTGGTGACGAACTCACAAACGAGTCCTCTGATCAACGCAAGGGTGAGCGCCGTCAAGGTGAGCGCCGTGGTGCTCAGAAGCCCGAAGTGCCTGAGACCTCGCAAGAGGAAGAGGAAGCATTTGCGCGACTCGAACAGGCTCTGAAAGATCAGCTCCTGCAGGCCACGCTCCATAACATTTTTCGCAACGTGACCAAAGGGTAAGTCATGAGCAAAGGTCGTATCACGAGCTGGAGTTTCTCGGCACTTCAGGTGTTCGAGTCTTGCAAGTACCACAGCAAGCTCGCACGTTTGGATCGGGTTCCCGATCTTCAACCGAAGACTGCGGCGGATCGTGGTACGGCCATCCATCAGGAGGCAGAAGACTATGTCACCGGTAAAGCTACCTTCACGAACAACCTCCGGTTCTTCAAAGATGACCTCACCGCC
>CALMKR010000058.1 GCA_937867625.1 uncultured bacterium
TCAGAAATTACTGCCAAGAACATACGGCCAAGGCCTACAGAAGTTTCAAGAATCCACGGGACATATCGTTCATTTGTTTCAGGGTCAAGATAGGTCAAGTCAACGCCAGAAAACTCCATATGTTGCTTGAGGTCATAATCAGTACGATCGTGAATACCTTCAAGTTCATCGAAGCCAAGGCTTGGGAAATTATACTCAATGTCCCAGGCATCTGACGCATAAAATACTAAATTGGCATGTTGCTTCCAGCGCAGATTTTCTGCTTTAATGCCGAGTGATAGGTACCAATTAAAACGATCCTTTTTCAATGCTTCAAACGCTTCCTTGTTCTGATGAGGCTTAATAAATAATTGAGTATCGGCTTGTTCCATTTCGCGCGTACGGAACAAAAAGTTACGAGGGGAGATTTCATTACGGAAAGCTTTACCAATTTGCACCAAACCAAACGGTAGCTTTGGCGACATGGAATCCATCACATTTTTATAGTTTAGATAGATACCCTGGCATGCTTCGCCCGGCAAATAGACTGGCTCATTCCCTTCTGAAGTGAAGTCACCGAGGTTTGATTTAACCAATAGATTAAAAGCTCGTACAGGAGTGAAGTTGCCTGACAATTTATTGCGTTTTGCAATTTCGTCTTTATGTTGATCAAATAATGCTTGAAGTGTCTCAACCGACATTTTCTCGTCTGCTGTAACACCAATAGCCTCTAACTCTTTATCCACGCGCAGGCGAGTTTGTGTGTCACGACATACAACAATAGGATCACTGAAGCCCGAAGTATGACCTGAAGCATCCCAGACCCGGGGATGTTTGAAAATCCCCGTATCTAGTCCAAAATAATTTTCTTTATCGTGAACGTATGATTTCCACCATGCCTTTTTAATATTGTTTAGTAGCTCTACACCATTTGGTCCGAAGTCATAGACACCAGATAGCCCTCCGTATATTTCGGAACCAGGAAACACAAACCCTCGGCGCTTACACAGCGCAGTGATTTTATCCATCCCGTTAGAAGTTTTCTGCTTTTCGTTCGACGTATTCATATTGAAGTTTAGTAATTAAATGATGTCAAAACTTCTAACGGGATCCATGGTGACGGCAGTAGGGGTGGTGTTTTCTAAAGACATAATACGTATAGTTACAGATACTGTTGTACCACAAAAAAGCCGCCTCGCCAAAAGCTTTCAAGCGAGGCGGCTTTTTGTACACCTTACTCCACCGATGCTCCAACGGTTCGTCGCACTATCCCATTTCCCTTTTCAAAACCGGCTTCGGTTGAGAGCTCGGTTGAGAGTGGCGCCGAATCAGCCCGTACCACGTCCCCCGTAAAGCGGTCTGTAGCGCGGAAGCGACTAGCGGCAAGGATAGCAGGAACACTCCCTATCTGGGTCTGACTCGGAAGCAAACTTACTTGGAACTTCATCTGTTTATCTTTGCCAGCGTCAATATCACCAATAGACCAAATGATTTCTTTTGAAACCGGATTGAAGGAAATGGTACCATCGCCGGAAGACTGATTCTGCCATGAGACATACTGCGGCAGTGCAGTGGCTACCGTAGCACCCGTTACGTCGTTCCCACCAGTACCTGCAATCAGAGTCACTGTGTATGTAGTAGCCAAATCAGCCACTGGCGGGAACGGACCAGTTTCGACAAATGAGCCCGTGCCTCGACCCAGCTCACGATTGATACGAACTACAGACGTGAACTTCACTTCCGTTTTGGCTGTCCCTACCAGTTGCTCTGTTGCCTGTGATTCAGAGACCCGACGAGCGAAGGCATTGGCAGTGAGATTAAATGAGGGGGTACTTGTTTGATCGCCCGGGTCAAGTGAGAAGGTAAAGGATTTTGTGTCACCAGGTGAAATTTCTGAAAGATCGCTGTCGCCAGACGGGTCAAAACGAATAACATCCTTTACTGAATCATAGTAGCCATTTTGCACATTAACCCGATCCCGCACCAACACATTACCAGCGACTTTCACCTCAACGGCCATATCATAAAGCGTATCAGTGAGGGTGTTCCGCACATGTATAGTGACATTGGTCTGACTACCAGTTTTGGTAGTCACTATCTCGCTCTCGGTACCATTCACGCTCAAGCCCACGTTAATAAACGGCTGCTCAATCACAAAATCGGCATTGGCAACCGTGAGGATTGAACCAATCTCAAATTCATTTTCAGGTTTCGGAGTTCCAGCACTAAATTTGATTTCGAACTCCTCGGCCTGGTGACCAACTATGACTCCACGGA
>CALMKR010000059.1 GCA_937867625.1 uncultured bacterium
CTAATATGTAGTCGCAGGCGACTCTGCGGTACAAGCTCGGTTGAAGGTGGAGATTTACGAGGAAGTTTTTTGAAAAAAATTTCAGCCACTATTCGTAGATTTCTTCAACCGATCTGATGCCATTATAAAGACTTTTAAAGAAACTGTCTCAAAACTTGTGTTGATAAGTAATTTGTCCGACACTTTGTACTTATAGAAAACGATTACAATGTAATCACTTTCTATTAGAACCTATGTCTTCAATTTAAATATCTCTAAAGAACGTACGTCCCTAATGCAACTTTCGACTCAGGCACGGACTATTTTGAGCGCTTGCCACTCTGTCGTATAGGCAGGCGAACGCAAGGCTATCTTGGTTTGCCAGGTGGGCGTCTTTGCAAACATGCCAAGCTTAATCGTATCGCGGCCATAGCGATGATTAAGGATATCAACCATCTCATCTACCACCTCACTGGTATTGGTCATCGTATTGGCGGCAGCAAACAAGCTTTGTGGCACAAAAGTCGTGGGCATAAGCCCAAAGGCCACCACACCAGTTTTGGTATACGGTACCTGCGGCTGATAGAGCTGTCTGAGGGCTTTTAAGGCTTCATTAAGCGCTGTTGTTGTCATGGCGGTTGGCACCTCAAATACCACACTGACACTACCACTATAACCTCGCCAGTCACCATGACGAGAGGTATACAAGATAACCTGAAGACCACTGGCCACCAGGTCTTGCGCACGCAAGTCTTCGCAAACAAAACGCACGTGGTACGCTAACGCATCGTTGATAGTAGCGAGATTATTGGTCTTTTCACCAAAAGACCGAGTGGACATAAGCGACTTTGGAATCGAAATGGATTGTGTTACTTGATATACGGCCTGACCGCTCAGTTCCGCTTGGAGTTGTACTCCATTTTTGTGAAAGAGCTTTGCAATACGTGGAGTTGGAGCGGCCAGAAGATCATTGATCGAATGGAGCTTTGCTTCCTTGTAGGCAACAACCAACTGGCGACCCACCCCCCAGATGTCACCGAGCGGAGTCGCACCAAACTCAGTTAGGAAATCGTGACCTGCAAAAACCCCGATGCCGCCGTTACGTTTCGCATACGCATTCACCCGCTTGGCCCTCGTCTTTGTGTCAGAGACACCAATGGAAACTGGGATACCGACAAGCCGCTCGACAGTCTCTTTGAGCGTCACGACGTACTGCCGAGTATCCTTTGCTGAAGTGGCCGGTACAATGAAAAATGCTTCATCAATTGAATACTGTTCTATCTGGCCACAGTATGATTTGACTACCGAAAACACCCGACGTGAGATATCACGATAGAGTGCAAAATGTGAAGAAAAGCAGACGGCACCTATGTCTTTTAAGATGTCCTTTACTTCAAAATAAGGGACACCCACCCCGATACCATTGTCCTTTATCTCCTGCGAGCGAGCGACGATACAGCCGTCATTACTCGAGAGGACCGCTACTGGCCGGCGACGCAAGTCAGGCCGAAACAACCGCTCGCAGGAGACGAAGAAGTTATTGCAATCGAGGACCGCGATGTACGCCATAGATGCTTTTATTATACCAAAACCACCAGCCTGGTGGCGGGTGGTTTTGGTATCGTTATTTTTTTATGCTTTGGACCACAAGGCTTCTCAAAAGGCGGTCTGACTAGGCGCACAAATGAGAATGCCTGAGGCGTACGTTGTTGTACGATGAAGGTGTTCGAGTGTAGTGCAACAACGTCAGGGTGACTTTTGTGGAGCCTTTAGAACAATCGCCAAATAGCCTTGTCTTCTTCCCCATCTATCTTGAATAGCACCGTCCCCCGTAGCTTGTACTTATTCGCTAGATCAAGTTTATCCTCTATCGACTTGGCATCACTGTAG
>CALMKR010000060.1 GCA_937867625.1 uncultured bacterium
CCTTGTTCTGGTTCCCTGAGGGGTCGAATCAGAACAAGGTGCGGCGGAATGTAGAACTCCATCCAGTGGATTAACTGCAGCTCAAGATACTCAAGCTGCTTTCTTCTATTCCACCGGTCGATTATCGTGATCGAGGAGGTGGACTGCATTAGATCTGACATGTATACCTCCCTGACCACATCTCTGTCTACAATAACATAGATCTGGCAGGCGTAAAATCTTGGTTGAGTCACGACCTATTTCGCGGTATAGTAGCACTCAACCAATCCGTGTGTAGCTCAGTTGGTTAGAGCGCAGAGCTTATACCTCTGTGGTCCTTGGTTCGAGTCCAAGCACACGGACAATGAGTGAAGCGAGTTGACCGTGTGCTTTCGCAGCGTTTTGTATAAAACGCGTCGCGAGGACTCGAAGCCCGATTGAGCATAATTATGAGCTAGGCGAAATAATTAGGCCAATTGGGGTACGGGAGACTGTAAGGATGAGTCCAAGCACGCGGACAAAGTTTGTAATTGCGTCGAGTCCAAGAGGGCGGGCACTGAGTAACAAGTATTCACCATCAACGGCTGACTCTAGAAATGACACTATCTAACACATGGTACAATGTGGCTGTTATGCGCTCATTTGTTCTTCGTCATGGAGTGATTGTCGGGGTGGCACTTGTCGCGATTGGGTCGTGTGTGTTTTTTCTCGTCAATGTCCTAACCCGCGACCCTCTCGAAGGACTCACGCAAGCCACCGTTGAAACCGGTGTTGTAGAATCAATTGTCTCCGTTTCTGGTGTGACGAAGAGTCGCAACACCGCCGAACTGGCCTTCCCTACTTCGGGCGTGGTCGCCGCTGTACCAGTCAAAGAAGGTGATCGGGTCGAAGCAGGGGCAATTCTCGCGACTCTCGGCAGCACCCGCGAAGTAGCAAATCTCGAGAAAGCCCAGGCTGACCTTGCCATTGCACAAGCCAATCTCGAAAACCTTATCCGTGGTGTTCGTCCCGAAGCACGGGCGGTTACCTATGTAGGCGTCGAAGCAGCACGAGCCGAAGTCGAACGTGTCACCAAAGAAAGCAACCAAGCGATTGATAACGCCAGACGAGCTCTCTATTCGAGCGTGCTTGCGGCCGAGAGCACAGACCCGTTTGAATCATCCCCGGCCCCAATTATTAGTGGTACCTACAGCTGCACCGAACCTGGTATATACACCCTGCGCGTCTACAACTCTGGCGCTGCGAGCGGTTACTCACTCGGACTTACCGGCCTTGAAACTGGCACCTACTCGGTCGGTATCGACCAGCCTGCACCACTTGGTACCTGCGGGCTACAAGCGCAATTTGCCGACAACGAAACCTACCACAACACCACCTGGGAGATTGAAATTCCGAACACCCGCAGTAGTACGTACATCACACTCAAGAACGCTCTCGATTTGACACTAACGAGTCGAGACAATGCCATTGCGACCGCTAACGAAGCCCTTCGCCTCGCCGAAAAGAAGCAATCACTCGAAAATGCCACTCCCCTCGCTACTGATATAAGAACGGCTGAAGCCAAAGTTGCTCAAGCTCGAGCGGCACTTACAGAAATTGGCGCGGCACTTGCAGACCATTCAATTATTGCCCCGTTTGCCGGACAAGTAACAACCGTCGATATAGTACCGGGAGAAACAGCTCCGACCGCACCAGTTATCACCTTATTATCCGCCGATGCATTTGAAGTAGTGGCCCGCGTTCCCGAAATTGATATCACAAAAATCGCCGTCAATCAGACTGCTCGCGTGGTCTTTGATGCAAAATCAGATGAATTAAAAACCGGACAAGTTTCATATATCTCACCACTCCCTACCACCATTGATGGTGTCGCCTACTTCGAGGTCAAAATTGTCTTCGCTGAAATGCCAAGCTGGCTCCGCGGCGGACTTAATGCCGATATTGATATCGTCACAGGCGCCAGTGGGGACACAAGCAAAATTCCAACCCGCTACCTCGTCACAACCAAAGACGGAACATTTGTACGTACACTCACCGGATCATCAATTGCCACTACTACTATTGAAGTACTCTTTAGCGGTAATGATGGCTACGTTTCAATTCGCGGCCTCGCTCCCGGCACTACTATTGTAGCTCCATAACAGGCGATATAGTTCCCATCACTTGGTATGCAATCACTCAAAATCGGACTCTTGCTCGGCTGGCGCCAAATACAACGGGCGAGTATTTATACGAACCTCCTCATCATATTTGTGATGATGCTCACCTTTCTTAACCTCATTGCTGTATCAGGCATCTTGGTTGGACTCATCGTGGGTGCTGAAGAGGCTGTCCGTGAGAAGTCACTCGGTGACATGATTATTACTGCCCGTGACGATCAAACTCATATCCTCGAAACCGAACGCTTCGTTCGTGAACTCTTGGCCTATCCAGAAGTATCAGCTTATTCAGTCCGTTACAAAGGCGCTGGTGTTCTCGAAGCGAACTACCAGCTTCGTCGTGACCTGTCGGGCGAACGTGATATCGCAAACGTCACGGTAACCGGTATTGATCCCGTTGCTGAAGAATCCATGACCGGTCTTTCAGAAGAGCTTATCGCTGGTGAGTACCTCACTCCAACTGATGAAGGCAAAATTCTCCTTGGTGCCCTCTATACCAAAGAGTATGCTAGTAACTATGGCGACATGTT
>CALMKR010000061.1 GCA_937867625.1 uncultured bacterium
CGATTTGCCTTCCCTACCATCCCCTTTGTGCATAACTTTGTGTCTCACTTTGACCTAGGGTACCCCTTTGCACAGGCATATGAAGTCTTTTCCTTTACTGACCTAATTTGCCTAGGGTACCCCTCGGTCAAAGTAATAACTCCTTAAAATTACTAAGGGCGGTCCTTCGCGAAGGACCGCCCTTCGTTTTGATTAGTGAGGAAATCTTGGTAGGTTAGCCATTCAAACAAGTCGTCTTTTGTCTCTTCAGAGGTCATGAAATATTCAGGAAATGGCTGTTTATCTAGAATGAGACTCTCGGGACGGGTACTTCCGAGATAATCCTGCAGACTAGAATATTGAAAAGACGCAGCAAAATCAAAAGATTTTGCTGCGTCTTTACTCCCCCGCTCTTTCCAATCCTTATCTATGAGCTTGACCGGATTAAGGTGGATGTACGCGTAGAGATATTTTAGATATTCGTCACTATCGGCATGTTGTGACTTAAATGTTCCCTGAAACAAAGTTCCTGATCTTTCATATTTCTTATTGAAGTACATAGCATACCCAGTACTCACTTTATTCATAAATGTTGAAATGCCATCTTTAGTTTGTGTTGTGAGTAATAAATGAAAGTGATTCGGCATCAGGCAGTATGCTCCTATAGAGACAAGGGTGTCTATACGATCAAAGGTAAAAATATCTTTTGAATACCTCTTTAGTGTGCGTACATTGATGTGCGCAGATGTGTTAGCAATATATAAAAGCTCAATAAATCTTTTATAGTCTGAAGACTCAAGAAAAATCGTACGTTTATCAGTACCACGATTGTATACATGATAGAACTCTGATTCCACCAAAGGAATCAACCTTGTGGTCATATCTCTATGATAACAAGCTGTCACGAACGACAAAGGGGTACCCTTGGACAAGTGTCCTAGGGTACCCCTTTGCATAATTGAGTCTCGACTTATATTTCCCTATTTGCCTAGGGGTACCCTAGGCAAATAGGGATTTACTTAAATAACAAAAATCCCCTTGCGGGGATTTTTGTTTGCTTTCTAGCCTACTGAGAGATTAGATACTGAATGAATCAGTTTCGAAATCTTCTGCTGGAAGAGCACGCTGCTGAACTGTTGGGTTACCAGCAACGTTCTTGAAGTTAAGACTGTATAGACGAACAGCGTAGAATCCAGAAACACCTGGGTCGTATTCCACTGTCAATGTAAATGTCTTGGTTTCACCTTCACTAACCTTGAACTGTCCACCTTCAGTCTTTGCGTTTGAGGCAAGATTCGCGTTTGGAGTTGTTGTACCAACAGCGTTTCCAGAACCATCAGTAATCTCGAAGTTTACACCAGCAGTTCCCATGGTAGTACCTGAGGCTGCGGTCTTGTTGATGAAGAGGTCTGACTCAAATGCTGTAACATCAAACTTGAGTGTAAATACACCTTCGTCGTCAGTAGCTGTAGCGTCTGAGTTCACATCCTTAGTAGCAGAACTACTGTCAAGTTCGATTACAGCACCTTCTGAACGAAGAGTGTGTACGTCACCAGTTGCAGCACCTGTACTTACTTCGTCTTCAGCACCTTCACCATCGATACCACCTGAAACGATAGAAGCCTGGATCGTAGCACCTTCTGTTGAAAGAGCCTTGAACTTAAGCATGAGCTTAGCTTCAACACGATCACCAGCGTCGATAGTGACATCACCGTCAACATCGAAGGTAAGGGTTGCAAGATTTCCTGTTGAGTCAACAGTTACGTCATCGATAGTTGTACCATCGATTTCGAGTTCTGCATCGTCAACGAGAGCTGTGTAAAGTGCACTGGTAGTAGCAACTTTAACAACTACAGTATCAAGTTCAATATCGTTAGTTGAATCATCAGTATCGATATCAAATGAGAAAACGTGTACGAAGTCAGACTTCTTATCGGTCTCAAGCTTGATAGTTGTTGAATCTGGGTCGTTTTCTGAAGACTTAACGATAATTTCATCGTCTGAACCAGCTTGTTCGAGAGTGAACTGTACTGGGTCTACGTCGATTGAACTATCAGTTTCTGTTTCAGCAACACCGTCAGCATCAAACCAGCGCATACCTGTCACATCTACATTGAAGTCACCACGATCTGATGAATCAACATTGTCCTGGAAGGTTGCAGCAATAGTAATGTCGAGGTCTTCATCTTCCATAACCACGATATCGAGGCCTGAGAAACGGAGAGTCTCATCATCACTCTGGTATGAATCCTTGTCTGAAGCATCGATATCAGCAACCATGTCGCCGTCTACCCAAATACTTACAGTGTCAAGGATGTCCCAATTCTTCACATTTGATGAAGTTGAAATTTCAACATCAAGACGTGAGATTGAAGCATCACCATCTTCGAAAGAAACTGTGAATTCTGCAATTTCTGCATCTTCAGCTCCTTCTTCAACAGTGTCATCTGAAGCAGCATCAAGTGTTGCTTCAGTGAAGTTTGCTTCACCCTGGAGATCACCTGAAGCGTTGTCATCAGAACCATTATCATCAGAACCATCGGTGGTTGACTTTACGCAAAGAGCGTTAGCCTTAGCACGAGTTGATGGACCGAAGAAACCAGTTGGGTTTGTAAGACCAGCTGGAGTAAGGATGTCAGCACGGTGCATTACCTGGAACTTAGACACAGCCGCTGCAGTAGCAGGACCGAAAGTCTGAGTTTCCATACCAGCTGAACCAGCACCAGTAGCAGCTACACGAGTGTCAGCGTTACTGTTGAGGAACTTCTGGAGGGTCATAACATCAGCACCGGTAGCACCAGTCTTGAGGTCACGAGTCCAAGTAAATGGACAAACAGAAGCTGATGAACCACCAGTTGTTGCTGGAGTTCCACCAAGAGCTGCCATCTGAGCCATGAGGTCGTTAATCATCTTCTGCAATTCTTCTGCTGTAGCTGCCTTTGCAGGAGTTACGAAAGCAGAGAAAATCATTGCAGCTGCAACAACGGCTACGAGAGCCTTTGATGCAACTGTAGTTGCAATATTCTGCATATAATCAATTTTGTTTAGTGTAGGTTAAGTACTACACGGTGTCCTTTGGTTAAAAGGACGACTAATACTAATAATATGAATTAATTCATATTCGCGAGGTTACCCTCACGTAATATCACTGTCCCCTCATACTAGTGTATTAGGCCAGTACAAGAGAAGCAGCTGCGAAGTGGGACCGAGTGTCTGTGGAGCGGATAGGACAGGAAAAGGAATGCGGGAGTTTTTTATACTGTTCAAACATAATTCTTTGCAGGAACAGTAAGAGATACGAGAGTGTGTTGACCATCAAACGCGTTCTAGCGATTTGCCCTAGGAAGGGTCAAATCGAGAACAAAATTCGAAATAGTCGCTACGCTCGTTTTCTCATTTTTTGCTATTTAGTTGTCAAAGAACAGTAGCACCTCCAACCTTGGCTTTTCCCCTCTGTGGGTGCCGAGCTACTCATATATATGAGATAGGCTCGCGACCTAGAGAAAAAGCGCACGTGGCGCATACCTTTAGAGTATAGCAAGATTTCCGGAAATTGCACGTTTTACCCCTGGGGAAACCGGCACTTTACCCTTACAAGTAAGGATGGAAAATCAAACCATACACTCTGGTATCTGTATAAGAAGACGGGGTCAAAACACTGCTCTTACGGTACAATTTGAAACAACACAGAAAGTCTGGTCTGGCAAGCCACTTCCCCGCTTCACTAATACTACGACTACTCGAGCTATTGGTAACGAGGAATCTCGCTCGTGACAAAACAAAGAGACAGCAGCTGCCATTTGGCAGCTGCTGTCTCTTTGTAAAGGACTTTATATCAGACGATATAGTAGCGTACAGTGCTATATATCAAATATTATTTAAGAGACGTCGCAAGTGAGTACGTCGACCAACGTCTCTCACCATGTCGTATAACATCACCTCGCTCGATGAGCATATTAAGGTCACGCTGAATTGTCTTTGAGCTGACGTCCGTGATGATATCGGTCAAGTCCTTGATAGTCGCGTCTGGCTTCGCTTCAAGGACAGTCTTGATCCGGGTCGTGCGGTCGCCAAGGTCGCTATAGACGAGGACCGCTTCAGAGCTCATGTCGTTCTTGGGGATGTTCGGACGGATACGACGAGGGCGAATCTCTCGCGGAGTACCCAAGGACGGTCGAGTGTTCTCGAGACCCTTCTTTGTACCCAACGCCGTCTCACTCATGCCGCCCACCACGTGATGCTTCAGGTAGCGAAGGACCTGATCAATTTCGTCGGAGAGACCAACGAGGAGCCCTCCACTAAAGACCCGGGCACCACTCATAATCGTGAGTGTACTATCAAGTGCTACGAGCGCCGCCTGGAGCGGGACCAAGGCCCCCGTGTCCCCGACGCGGACCTCGAGAGATTTGAGGTTCATACTATGGAGGGACAGCGCTTGCTCCTCGAGGAGTCCTTTGAAGGTCGCATATGTCTTTGATGACTCAAGATGGGTCGTGAGATAAAAGGCAGCCGAGATAATTCTCTCTGTCTTTTTGAAAACATTATTATAAAAGTCTTCATTAGCGGACAACATCGTGACGCTTATGAGACTATTATGACTTATATGTTCCATGGCTGTCTTTTATTAGCTACCCCTCTCACTAAACGACACTTATACGACAGGTAGTATCTCTATGGTACAAAGCCTGTGTCTTTTGTACAAGTTG
>CALMKR010000062.1 GCA_937867625.1 uncultured bacterium
CAGTTGAAACTATTCCTTCGACTTACGATCTCCCAAGGCCTTTTTCTATTTTGGAGCTATTTTTCTGTGCCATGCTGTGTAAATCCCCATTTTGTCTCAGTCAATGTATATCTATATACACCTCCTTCTTCAAAATGGCGATTTCCTTCGCCTGGCTTTGAAAAATAACCCCAAAATTCTTAGGTAACCCACTGCTTTGAGTCCAGCAATAGTTTCTCTCGCCCAAAGTTACATTTCCATATATTCCCTTCATCAAAATGATGATTTCCTATGCCTAACTTTGAAGAATTACCAAAAATCAATAGCATTTTCTTCCAGTTGACTTTTTTGTACCAAATAGTGTTTACTAGGCTCAGAAAGTGAGGTGTCCCATGAAAAGTGTGCGAAAAAGTACACATGCCTGCCTACTGTCTGAAGCGAATCATCTGCACCAAGGCGAATCGTTTTCTGGGGAAGTGTCCCAATTGCTCTTTCAGTATCGTTTCCTCTTTGATCCTGTCACCAAAGCCTTCTTTTTGGAAGAGAAGGATGATGCGCTTTTTGGAACTTGGTCCTCTCAGGCGATTCCGTGTTCTCCTCAACTGGCTTATCTTTTGTGCGCGACTCTGACAGAGGTGACACCAGTTTACCCAGCTGTCTGGATTTACTACAAAAAGAAGCGGTGCCAGATTGCTTTGATGTCACGGATTGACGGCGAATGTCTAGAAGTCGTCTACTATTTTCGGAATCTGAAGCGGAGTATCGTGCTACATCCAGCTCTCACACGGTCTCTGTTTGAAGAAGTGAAGAAACCTGGTTGGTCTGCAAAGATCGAGGCTTTCGCAGGCGGGTCATAAGTCAGCGCAGTGTGTTGGCGGTAATGTTGCAAAATAACGAAAAGGCCGGGAGTGAATAACCCCGGCCTTTCCCCTATTTCATTTGATCCAGTTTGGTTTAACCAACCTTATGCTCGCGGGCGATTTCCCTCAGCGCCGCGGCCTCTTCCTCGGCCAGTTTGTCTTTACCGGCATCGCCAAGGGCTTTGAGCGCTGTTTCATCAAGTAAATGAAGCTCCTTAACGCGGTTATCCAGGTATTCTTCAGTGTTTTTACCGGGGTCTACCAACACCTCTTCCAGTAGCGTATGCAGTATATATCCAAGCTTTTTCCCCGGCTTTTCCCCAGTTAATGCCATAATCTTGGTTCCATCCATCTTGAGCATTTTGACTGATATAGGGTCGCGCAGCGCCTCATCCACCATGGCTTTGTATTTACGGAAGCGGAATGGCTGTTCTTTAGGGCGTCCGGTACCTATGCGGTCGCAGACGCGGAGATTAAGAAGGTTTTCAATCTGATCTTCCCCAACCCGGGTAATCGTGCGACGGACAGCTGATAGGGTGATTTCTTCGGTATCAGCAAAAAACATATGCCAACGCACAAGATTTTCTACCGTATCGATGATATCCCGCGGCAGCTTGAGGCGTTCGAGGATGGCCTTGGTCATCCGAGCACCCACTACCTCATGACCAAAGAAGGTATAGAGCTTGTTTTTACCACCGGTACGTCTCGTTGCTGGCTTCCCGATGTCGTGTAGCAGTGCAGCGAGGCGCATTTCGATACGGTATCCCTTATCGGCCGCAGCTTGGAGAGTGCGCAAGAGGTGTTCGTACACATCATAGGCATGAATACCGCCTTGTTCGCAACCAATCGCTGGTTCAATTTCCGGTAGTACATAGGGCAAAAGACCGAGTTTCTCGAGAAAGCCGATACCCTGCATCGGGGTAGCAGACAAAACAAGCTTTTGGAACTCGGTACTAATACGTTCGATGGCAATCTGCCCAAGACGTTCCCGATTGGCAAAAATACCCTGCATCGTCTCACTATCAATGGTGAAATCGAGTTCAGCCGCGAGGCGTACGGCCCGCATCATACGCAGTGCATCTTCAGCAAACCGTTCCCCTGGTTCCCCAACCGCCTTGAGGCGCTTGGCACGGAGGTCTTCAAGCCCACCATAGATATCAATAATCGCCGTATCATGGGGCCGGAGGGCGATGGCATTGACCGTAAAGTCTCGTCTGGCCAAGTCCTCTTCGAGTGATACTCCAAAGGTGACGGAATCAGGGCGGCGTGCGTCACTATATTCGCCTTCGCTGCGGTACGGCGTGACTTCCACGACCGCGAGGCGTGGGTCTTCGCTATCAGTCTTTACCCCTACAGTCCCGTAATCATTATTACAAAAACTATCAGGAAATATAGCGATAATCGCTTCAGGGACGGCATCAGTCGTGAAATCCCAGTCCTTTGGGTTCTTCCCGAGGAGCAGATCACGCACACAACCACCTACGAGGTAGGCGTCATAGCCGGCACTGCGGAGTCTATCAGCGACCGCCCGGACCTCAAGTGGAATATCAGTCGACAAAATCATAGATAGGGCTATTGTAGCAGAAAGTCTCCTATTTGCCCTCCTACGCGGTATACTGCAGGGAATCCCTTATGCGTGTACTTGTCGTTAATAACGGTGTTCGGTATCCAAAGAATATCGCAGCTTTGTTTCCTGACGATACCGTTGAAGTGGTGACGGCGGCAACGGTAGCCGAGCTCTATCCGCAGGCACCCCATGACCTGATTGTACTGACGGGCAGTAATCATCGTCCCATTCCCTACTTTCGTGCTGAATTAGAAGCCATCCTGACCTGGATACCAGAGCAGACCAAACCGCTCCTGGGTATTTGTTATGGTGCCGAACTTATTGTGGAGGCCTATGGTGGTAAACTCCACCATCTTGGTCCCGAAAATAAACAAAAAGGCTTTTTTGCTAATGCGGTACCAGAAAACTCCTTTGGCCTCCCACCGCTCCTCTGTCTCTACGAAGGTCATCAGTGGATTATCGAAGCGGTAGCGCCGCCCCTCTACCCCGTCATCCCTTCTGCCCGCGGCATCCTTATGTTTGGTCACGAAACAAAGCCCCAAATCGGTACCATCTTTCACCTAGAGAAATACCACAGCGAAAGCGATGGCCTCCTGGTCTTTAACGCGATCTTAAAGCATTTTCATCTTCATCTAACGGATTAGTATATGAACTAGTGTGCTATGATATAGAAATGAAAGCACTAGTTCATCATAAAGTAAAAGCCATTGCTTTAAGAAAGAAAGGTTATACCTACAAAGAGATATTGAATGAAGTACCGGTTGCCAAAAGCTCCTTATCTCTTTGGTTGAAAGACACACCTCTTACCGCAAAAGAAAAAGCCGTATTGAAAAATCGGAAAGACAATAATATTTCACGAGGCAGAATTAAGGCCGCTGCTGCCGCTCGTGATAATCGACTTGCGCGTGAAAAGTTACGCTTACCTGATATAAAAAAGGTCTTTAATCTTCATAAAGACAATCCCCTTTTCCAATTAGGTCTTGGTCTTTATTGGGCAGAGGGCGCAAAGAATAGTGGTAGCGTTATATTCACTAATTCTGATGATCAAATGGTTGGCATCATGTTGCAGTGGATGGAACAGTTTACTACCTACAAGCGCTCAGAATTGAGATATCGATTATATGTGCACAAGCCATATGCACATGAAAATTGCGAGGAATGGTGGGCAAAACAGATAAAGGTACCACTTACATCTTTCACAAAAACATCGTATAAACCATCTAACAAAGGAATAAAAATTCGCCAAAATTACAAGGGATGTTTAAGAATTGAAGTGCCAAAAAGTAGTGTACTTTTACATGCCATCAAAATTTGGACAGAGCTTCTAGTTGAATATCATCGGAAACAGTAGTACACTGCCCCGACTGCACCCGTGGTGAAGTGGATATCATTACTGTCTTCGGAACAGTCGTCGGGGGTTCGAGTCCCTC